>DVHA01000229.1 GCA_018712425.1 Candidatus Faecivivens stercoravium
TTCGAAACGCTTTTTGAGGAGTGGAAAGAGGCGGATGTCCGCCCGGAGACGCTCGAAATCCTGGACGGTTCGGCGATGAAGACGCTGGAAAAGTTTTACGGCAAACTGATGGAAGCCGAAGATTTTTCCGCGGGCCAGCTGGTCCGTACCGGCTGGCGCCGAAAAGACCTGGGCCGGGCAATCATGAGCCGCAACGGTGAGGAAAAGTGGGGGAACGCCTATCGCGAAGTCCTCCGCCAAAGCAACGACGTCGTCCGTGTCACCCTTGCACCGGTTATCCGCTTCGGGCAGCAGAACGGCGAGATCAAAGACGGCGATCCGGAACTGCTGGCGGAATTTTTCTGGAGCATAATTTCTGGCCTTGTCGCCATCCGGAAAAATTACCCCGACCGCTATATCGAGCCTCAGTTTAGCGACATCGCGTCGCTTTTGTCCCCACGGTAATTTGATTGACAATTGATGAGGAGGTCATGCAAGATGGCGGAGTTTACGCCCGAAATGACACTGCGGGAGGTGCGGAAGACGCCCGAATTTGCGGATTTTGCGCCCTTTATCATGTTCTGCAACGAAGACCCGGCGGATGACCCGGTCAACCCGGGGAAGGACCCGGAAGATTTCACCATGAAGAGCGACCCGGTCTGCGCGACGATTGAAGGCCTGACCGTCCTCCGGGACAACGTCCGCAAAGGGATCCAGGTGGCCTACGACATCTACACCGATGAAGAAAAGGCAAAGGAACCGGATAAGGACAACACCAAGCTCTTTTTCTTCCCCGGAAAGCCCGGCAAACCCTTTATGCTGGTCTGCGCCGGCGGCGGCTACGCGACCGTCTGCTCTTTCCTGGAAGGGTTCCCGGTGGCGGCGCGGCTGAACCGGATGGGGTATAACGCCTTTGTCCTCAGCTACCGGGTCAACGAGGTGGGCCTCCTGCCGAAGCCGACCGAGGACGTCGCGGCGGCCCTCCGGCTGATCTTCGCCAACGCGGACAAGTTCCAGGTCTCGACCGAAAATTATGCCGTCGCCGGTTTTTCCGCGGGCGGCCATGTGACCGGCAGCTGGGGGACGAACTACCTCGGCTACCCCCGGTTCGGGATGCCGAAACCGGCCCTGCTGGTCCTCGCCTACGGCGCCAGCAAGACAAAGGCCAACCCGGGCAACTTCTTCTTCCGGAGCATGGTTGGCGACAACCCCGACCCCGAGATGGTCAAAGCCGTCGATATCACCGCCAACGTCACCCCCGACTATCCCGCCACCTTCCTCTGGCAGTGCAAGGACGACCCGCTGGTCCCGTTCGAAGCGGCGGAAGCGATGGACAAGGCCCTGGAAACGGCAGGCGTCCCCCATATGTTTATGGCGTTTGAAAAGGGCGGCCACGGCATCGGCCTCGGCGACAACACCGACGCGGCCGGGTGGCTGGACCATGCGGTAGAGTTTTGGGAAACGGTATCCAAGTGAATCTTATATCGAATAGTGAAAGAAGGCTAAACCTATGAAAAAACGCGTCTTTGCGGCCCTCTTAGCCGCGATGAGCACGGCCGCCCTTTTCTCCGCCTGCAACAGCGGCGATTCCGGCAGCTCGAGCAGCGAAAGCTCTGCCTCTGAAAGCTCTGTCTCCACCTCTTCGGCGGAGTCCTCCGCTTCCGAAAGCGCTGAAACTTCCGAAGAGACCGACTGGGCCGCCCAGGCGATCGCCGACCGGACCGAAACCGAGCACCTGGTGGTCAACTGGTTTGCTTGGGCTGGTTCCCCCGAGGGGATGGACCGGGTAGTTGCGGAGATGAACGCGCTGACGGTACCGGAACTGAATATTGAAGTGGAAATGCAGGTGACCGACTTCGCCCAGCGCAGCCAGTCCCTCACCCTGGCGTTTGCCGGCGGCGAACAGATTGATCTTTATTTCTCGACCGGCCTTGGGCTGACCCAGTCGGTTCAGAACGGGTACGCCCTGGACCTGGAAGACGACGACGGGCATGGCGGCAGCCTGATTGAGACCTACGGCCAGGACATCATTGAAACGATGGGCTGGGACAACATCAACACCTCCCGGGTCGGCGGCGTCCTGTACGGCACGCCGAACGAGCGTGACCTCGCCCAGGGCCGCAACTCCATCATGGTCCGCAAGGACATCCTCAAAGAAGCAGAAGCCTATATGGACCTGACGCCCGACTATGACCAGATCATCTGGAAGGTTGAAAGCCTGGACGACATTGTCACCATCCTGAAAGCGATGCACGACGCCGCGCCGGATATTACAACCTATCAGCCCTCGACGATGAATGCGACCGGCTGGACCAATGTCGACAACCTCGGCGGGGATTCGTTTGGCGTCCTGGAGGACTGGGGCCAGTCGACGACGGTTGTCAATTTCTTTGAGACAGACGTATATAAAGAGTACGTCCAGACGATGTATGATTTAAATCAGTACGGCTGCATCAGCCCCAACGCCCTGACCGATACGACCGCCGACAGCTCCAATATGATGGCCGGGGCGCTGGCAGCCTTCTTCACCAGCGGCAAGCCGGACATTGCGGTTGGCAAAGTCGGCGACTATGAGGTTATGGCCATCCAGGGCGGCCCCGACTTCACCAGTTCTTCCCAGATCGGCGGGATGTGCTGGATGATGGGCTATACGACCGTCGACCCGGTGGCGGCGATGCAGTATCTAAACTTCATGTACGCGTCTCCTGAGTGGAACAACCTCTTCATGTGGGGCGTTGAAGGGACCGACTATACTCTCGACAGCGACGGGCTTGCCGTCGTAGATGAAAACGGGACCTTTAACCATGGGATGCAGTGGCTGGCTCCGTCCCAGTTTAAGGGTTATGTCAAAGAGGGGAACCCGGTGGACCTCTGGGAGCAGTATGAGGTCTTCAATGAAGGTTCGACGAAGTCGCTGGCGTCCGGCTTCACCTTCGACACTGCCCCCGTCTCCACCGAATACACCGCCGTCACCAACGTCTACAACCAGTACCAGAAGTCGATCGAATTTGGCTTCTCCGACCCGGAATCTTCCATCGATGAGATGAACGCGGCGATGAAGACCGCGGGCCTGGACAAAATCATCGCGGAAAAACAGTCCCAGCTGGACGCCTGGCTCGCCCTGCAGGACTGACGCACCTCTAAAATCAACAGCTACCGATCCTCCTGTAGCGGCCGCTCCGGACTCCGGGGCGGCTTTTTCTTAGCCCGCCTTGACAAATACACACAAAATGGAGTACAATCTGTTCGTAAACATGTGCAATTGGCGTATATCTTGCCGCAAAACTGTATCCGGGAGGGAATGCCCATGAAAGTCCATCGGATATTCCGAAGCCTCGCGATGAAACTGTACATCCTGATTCTGGTGCTGGTCATCCCGATCAACCTCCTGGTCCTGTTCCTGTCCCAGATGATTTTGCAGGATTACCAGGACGAACTGCGGCAGAGCTACCGCCACGAGCTGGACATCTTCTACACCCAGGTGAACTCTGACCTCTCCAACCTCCAGAGCACCCTCCTTTCGCTGACCGGGGGCGAGTGGCTCAGCGTCTACGGGGGCTATATGCAGGATACCAGCCTGAAGACCAACCAGTTTTACGCGGAACTCAAAAACCTTTGCAATACAAACAGCCTGATCGACTGCGCCTATCTGCTCCAGAGCTCGACCGGCCGGACCTTTCTGGCCTACAGCACCCAGAAATACAACCATACCGAGATGCAGCCGGTGAAGGAAGACCTGCTGAATGGGCAGTTTGAGCCTTGCAACGGGTTCAGCTATCCCATAGTCACGCTGGCGGGTGAGCAGTTCCTGGCGGTCAGCCTCTGCTTCCAGGATAGCTTTTTCGGCGCGCTTATCAAGGTGGACAGCCTCCTCAGCAGCTTAAAGAACCGGGAAAAAGAGGGGGATCTTTACCGACCACAACCTCTACAGCCTGCAGCAGCTGTTAAACGAGATGAACAACAACATCCAGTATCTGG
>DVHA01000230.1 GCA_018712425.1 Candidatus Faecivivens stercoravium
CCTCCGAACTCGGACTTCCGCAGGTAAAATCGATGATGGACAGCCTGGGCATCTCGCAGGCTGATTTGGATAATTTGGATGAGCAGTTGGAAAACGGTATGTTTGAGATGGGCGGCGCCGATACCATGCCCCCGTTTTTGCAGAGGATGTTTGGGATGGACGGGAATGGCAGCAGCGGTGAAAACGCCATTACGCCGGTCCCGAACGAAGAGGAGCCGACGGCCGACGGGCTGCCGCGGGAACGGGTGGTCCGTTCCAAGCCGAAAGACCGCCCGGAGCGGAAGCGCCGGAAATACCTTGACAACTTCTGTACCAACTTAAATGAAAAGGCCCGCAACGGCCAGATGGACCGGATTATCGGCCGTGATAAGGAAATCTATCGGGTGGAGCAGATCCTCTCCCGCCGGCAGAAGAACAACCCCTGCCTGATCGGCGAACCGGGCGTCGGCAAGACGGCGATTGCCGAAGGGATTGCCCAGAAGATTGTATCGGGGGATGTACCGTTCCGGCTGCTGGATAAGGAAGTTTACCTGCTGGATATGACGGCGCTGGTTGCCGGCACCCAGTTCAGGGGCCAGTTTGAGAGCCGGGTGAAAGGGCTGATTGATGAGGTCAAAGCCCAGGGCAACGTCATCCTTTTCATCGACGAGGTACATACCCTCGTCGGCACCGGCGACTCGGAAGGTTCGATGAGCGCCGCCAATATCCTGAAACCCGCCCTTTCCCGCGGGGAAATCCAGGTAATCGGCGCGACCACCTTCTCGGAATACCGCAAGAATATCGAAAAGGATGCCGCTCTTGAGCGCCGTTTCCAGCCGGTTACCGTCGATGAGCCGACGGTCGGGGAAACGGTGGAAATCCTTCGGGGGTTGGCCGGTTATTACGAACAGCACCACAAGGTGCATATCCCCGACAGCATCCTGGTAGCCTGCGCCAACCTTTCGGAACGGTATATCACCGACCGGTATCTGCCGGATAAGGCGATTGACCTGCTGGATGAATCGGCGGCCTGCGCTTCGATCAAGAGCAGCGTCCTGACCGAAGTCGAAAAGTTAAACCGGCATCTGAAAGAGCTGAATGACCAGGAGCAGGAGCTGACCGCTGCTGAGAATATGGACTATGAGGCGATTGCCAAGGTCAAGGGCGGCATCATCACCACCAAGGAGCAGCTTAAAGAGCTGGAGCCGGAAATGGCGAAGTTACAGGTGACGATGGACGATGTCGCCCGGGTCATTGAGCTGTGGACCGGTATCCCGGCGGAAAAGGTGAGTGAAGACGTCGCCAAGAAGATGGCGAACCTTGAGCGTGAGCTGAAAGCCCGGATTATCGGCCAGGATGAAGCGGTCGATGCGGTGGTCGCGGCTATCCGCCGGTCCAAAGTCCGTCTTGACGCCAAAAAGCGCCCGGCTTCCTTTATCTTTGTCGGCCCGACCGGTGTCGGCAAGACCGAACTGTCCAAGGTGCTGGCACAGGAACTGTTCGATAACAAGGTCGACCCGCTGATCCGGGTGGATATGTCGGAGTATATGGAGCGGCATACCGTCTCCCGCCTGGTCGGTTCGCCTCCCGGTTATGTCGGGTTTGACGAGGCGGGCCAGCTGACCGAAAAGGTCCGGCGGCACCCCTATTCGGTCGTCCTGTTCGACGAAATTGAGAAGGCCCATCCGGACGTGATGAACATCCTCCTGCAGATTCTCGACGAGGGCCGGATTACCGATGCCCAGGGACGGGTGGTCAACTTTGAGAACACCGTCATCATCATGACCAGCAACGCCGGTTCCAGCGACCGGACGGCGATCGTCGGCTTCAACAAGACCGAGTCGGAGATTTCCAAGGAAAAAGCGCTGGGGGCGCTCTCCAAGTTCCTGCGGCCGGAGTTCCTGGCCCGGGTCGACGAGATTGTCGTCTTCAACCCGCTGTCGGAGGAGTCGATGGTGAAGATCGCCAACCTGATGATGAAGGAGATGGAGGGGCCGCTGCATGACCTCGGGATCCAGCTCCATTATGATGAGGCGGCGCTGAAGCTCCTCGCCAAAAAGGGCGGCGGCAAATTTGCCGCGCGGGACCTGCGCAGCACCATCCGCCGGGAGGTCGAAGACAGAATCGCGAACCTCGTCCTGTCTGACGCGCCCAGCAAGCGGGATATCTATGTTTCGGCTAAAGACGATGCAATCATCGTCACCATCAGCTGATTGGATTAAAGGCCGGCTTACCGTAAAAGGTATGCCGGCCTCTGACTGTCGAAAAACAAGTTTTGCGGAAACATAAAAATCGGCGCTGGCGTTAAAATGACAAAGAAACGGGCGCAGAATGAAAAGTTTTACTCGATTTTTTCAAAAAATCGCGGGTATGGAAGGGGCAGAGCCCCTTCCCAGGCGCTCAGTCGCCGTACTTCCGAAGTTGATCACAGTTTTGCCACTGATAACGAAGTGTGCGCAGCACATAAATAATACTCAAAAAAGACTTTTTCGACAAGCTGAGGCCGCCTTACCGTAAAAGGTATGCCGGCCTTTTTATGGGAAGATTGCTTTTTCCTGCCAGATATGGTAAACTGGTAATAACAATGTAGAAGGGGGAGTCGGCATGGCCTATACACAGAGCCTTTATCCGATTGTACGAAAACAGAACCTCGCCCGGGGGGTCTATGATTACACCGTCCACTGCCCGGAGATGGCAGCGGAGGCGGTTCCCGGGCAGTTTGTCCATATCCGGGTGCCGGGGTTTATGCTGCGGCGGCCGATTTCGATCTGCGGTATTGACCGGGAGAAGGGGAACCTCCGGCTGGTAATGGAGGTCCGCGGCGAGGGGACTGAGGTCCTGTCCCGTCTGAATGAAGGGGAACTGATCGACCTGATGGGGCCGCTGGGCCACGGTTTCACCCTCCTTTCGCCGGATAAAAAGGCGGTTGTAATTGGCGGGGGGATCGGCGTCCCGCCGCTGTTAGGGGCAATTGCCCACTATGGCCGGAACGGCACCGCCATTACCGGTTTCCGCAGCGCTTCCGCGGTTATTTTGCAGGAAGATTTCCAGGCTGCCGGCGCCAAAACGGTCCTTTGCACCGACGACGGCACAAAAGGGGAAAAAGGGTTTGTCACCGGCGCGCTCCAGAAACTGCTGGAGACGGAGACGCCCGATATCCTTTACGCCTGCGGGCCGATGCCGATGCTGAAGGCGGTCGCAAAGATGGCGGAAGAAAAGGGCATCGAATGCGAAATTTCGCTGGAAGAACGGATGGCCTGCGGGGTTGGCGCCTGCCTCGGGTGCGCCTGCCGGACGGTGAAAAACGGGGTCGAAGGGTATTCCCACGTCTGCAAGGACGGCCCGGTCTTTAACAGCAGGGAGGTGCGGTTATAATGGCAGATTTACGCGTAGAAGTTGCCGGTGTTTCTTTTAAAAACCCGGTAATCCCGGCTTCCGGCGCCTTTGGGTTCGGGCGGGAATATGAAAAGTTTTACCCTCTTTCCAAACTGGGCGGCATTTCCTGCAAGGGGGCGACCCTCAACTTAAAGGACGGCAACCCGCCGCCCCGGATTGCCGAGACGCCTTCGGGAATGCTGAACTCGGTTGGCCTCCAGAACCCGGGCATTGACGCCTTTATCGAGCATGAGCTTCCATATTTGCGGACGAAGGACGTCACAATCCTCGCCAATGTCGCCGGCTCGACGGTGGAGGACTGTATTACCATCGCCCAGAAGCTGGAGGGGACAGCGGTCGACATGATCGAGCTGAACATCTCCTGCCCCAATGTCAAGGAGGGGGGCGCCGCCTTCGGTTCTACGCCTCAGATGGCGGCAGCCGTGACAAAAGCGGTCCGTGGGGCGACCAGCAAGCCGCTGATGGTCAAGCTCAGCCCCAATGTCACCGATATCGTCGCGATCGCGAAAGCGGTCGAGGCGGAAGGGGCGGACGCGGTTTCGCTGATCAACACCCTCCTGGGGATGCGGATTGACATCAACACCCGCCGGCCGGTCCTGAAAAACAACACCGGCGGCCTTTCCGGCCCGGCTATCTTCCCGGTGGCGGTGCGGATGGTCTGGCAGGTGGCGAACGCCGTCAACATCCCGGTGGTTGGGATGGGCGGCATTGCCTCCGGTAAAGACGCGAT
>DVHA01000231.1 GCA_018712425.1 Candidatus Faecivivens stercoravium
TGATTGGAACCCGGTTGATAATGTTATGATGCTTTTACAGTTGGAAGATGCCTTTGCGGAACATCTGGCGGAAACGTATACCTTTACCGTCGGTAATTGTACCGTGCGCTGGGAAGTGTCGATGGAGGGGTTTGACGAAACGTCCATTGGCTACCTTTCCGATGACGAAAACGGTTCGTATGTCCAGACGGTAACGGTCACAAAACGATAGCGAAAACGGCTTCCCGTAAAATGGGAAGCCGTTTTCGTTTATTTAAGGTTATTTAAACTGGAGTGGGATACAATCGCTCGAATCGGGAAAAACATGTAGTTTTTCCCCGTTTCCGGACAGGTAAAGTCATGGACGGCCCCGGCCAATGTAAGGCCGTTTGATTTTATGTAGTCCAGCATCCTGCTAAATGTGTGTTCATCCTCCGCTTCGGTATAGAGATATTCATAACCCGGGATTGTCCATTTTATCCAGCCCTCCGGTGCTTCTGCGTCATGGCCGCATTCAACGCCGGCGAGGTATAAACCTTTGCTGAAATCCTCTTCCCAGGGCTTAAACGAGCGGGAAAAATCCGACATGGCACCCCAGATTCCCAGCAGTTTCCCTTGCTCATCCTTTTTCGCCAGATGCTGCACTTCGCCAAAATGTGCGTTGGCGTCCTCCCACAATTTCCGAATAAAATTCGGGCCGTCCAAAGTGGAACCTTCCTTGCCGATGACGGCAAACGATTCTTTTATACATCTTTCAATCTTCATATAAACCTCCATAAATGCCGGCTTTTGGGCGCATGGGCGCTATCCCCATGGAGGCGGCTTACCTTAAATGCGGAAAGCCGCCTCCGCCGGGGGCTCAGGACATCACTTTGCCATCTCCTCGACCATCCGCCGGAAACCGTCGTAGGTCGTCTCTTCCGGCAGCCAGGGGGTCATCTTGGGCAGGTCGTGGCAGAGGGCGGTATACCCGTCCATCGGGAAGTAGTTTTCCATTGGCTTCACCTCCGGATTAGGATATCCCGGTGCGGTTTAATTTATGCCTTCGGTTTTGCCTCTTCGGGCCAGAGGATTTTGACGCCGCCCTGCCGGAGGGCCGCCTGGATGTTTTCCGGCGGCGGGGCGTCGGTTACCAGCAGGTCAATCCCCGACAGGGGGCAGATCTCGTAGAGGCAGCTGGCTCCAAACTTGCTCTGGTCGCAGAGCAGCACCTTCCGGCCCGACTGGGCGAGCATCTGCCGCTTGATCGCCCCCTGTTCCAGCGTGCTTTCGCTGATGCCGGTCTCGGTCACGCCGCCGCAGGAGATGAAGCAGTAGTCGGGGTGCAGCCGGGAGAGGTAGGAGAGGGTGTCCGCCCCGTAGAGGGAACCGGTGTTCGGCCGAACCGTCCCACAGGCGATGACCACCCGGATGTCCGGGTCTTCGGCCAGGAGCAGGGCGTTGCGGAGGCCGTTGGTGATGACCGTCAGCCCGGCAATCCCCGAAAGGGCGGGGATCATCGCCCCGGCGGTCGAGCTGGAGTCGATAAAGATTGAACTGGACGGGACCACCAGCCCCGCCCCCAGTTCGCCGATTATTTTTTTCTCCCGGCGGTTTTGCTGCTCCCGGACCCGGGCCGAGGCCTCGTCGCCGCTGGACTCAAACAGCACCGCCCCGCCGTGGGACCGGCGGATGAGCCCCTCGTTTTCCATCTGCGCCAGGTCCCGGCGGATGGTCGAGCCGGAGGCGTAGAGCATCTGGGAGAGTTCCGCCACTGTCGCCGACTTTTTCCGGCGGAGGATGGCTAGAATTTCCTCCTGCCGCTCCAGGGTGAGCATTTGATCCCCTCCTTTTGGGTAAATCTGGAGTTTTCTGCTCCTATTATCGCTTATTTTTGCTCATTTGTCAAGTTGCCGGTCAAATATAGACAATTTCAGCAAAATGTGTTATCCTGAATCTAGCAACTAAAACGGCTTGCGGCCGGGTGTCCGGCCGGTATATTTGGAAAGGAAGGGAAGCCTTTGAAACGGATTCTGGCTTTTGACTTTGGCGCTTCCAGCGGGCGGGCGATGCTGTTTACCTATGAAAGCGGCGCGCTCGGGATGGAGGAGATCCACCGCTTTTCAAACGACCCGGTGCCGGTAAACGGCACCCTCTACTGGGACGTCCTGCGGCTCTGGCACGAGATCCGCACCGCCCTCACCAAAGCGGCAAATCTCGGTGGGTTCGACGCGGTCGGCATCGACACCTGGGGGGTTGATTTCGGCCTTCTGGACAGGCGTGGGGACCTCGTGGGCAACCCGGTCAACTACCGCGACCGGCGGACGGTCCCGATGCCGGAAGAGGTGTTCAAAACCGTCCCCCAGGGGGAGATTTACGCCCGCACCGGCATCCAGTTTATGCACTTCAACACCCTCTACCAGCTCTACTACTTGGCGTCCCGGGAGCCGGAGAAGCTTCAGAATACCGAGATGCTGCTCCAGATCCCCGACCTCTTCGCCTACTTTCTCACCGGCGTCAAGAAGGGGGAGCGGACCAACGCCTCCACCACCAATATGTTAAACCCGGTCACCCGGGAGTGGGATGTGGAGCTCCTCGAAAAGCTGGGGATCCCCGCCCGCATCCTCCCGCCGCTTGTGGACGCCGGGATCGTCTACGGCAGCCTCCGCCCCGAACTCTGCAAGGAGCTGGGGCTTCCGGAAGTCCCGGTTATCGCCGTCGGCACCCATGACACCGCCTCGGCGGTCGCCGCCGCCCCGGCGGAGGAGGCGGACTTTGTCTACATCAGCTGCGGCACCTGGAGCCTCTTCGGCACCGAGAGCGCCGTCCCTGTCCTGACTCGCGAGAGCGAAGCCTTCAACTTTACAAATGAGGGCGGCTACGCCGGAACGACCAGGCTCCTCAAAAACATCATGGGCCTCTGGCTCATCCAGGAGTCCCGCCGCCAGTGGAAGCGGGAAGGGGAGGAGGTCTCCTTCAACCAGCTGGAACAGGAGGCGCTGGCCTCGAAACCCTTCCAGTGCTTCGTCGACGTCGACGCCCCCGAATTCGAGGGGCCGGGCGACCTGCCGGGGAATGTGAAGGAATACTGCCGCCGGACGGGGCAGCATGTGCCGGAGACCCGGGGCGAGGTGATGCGCTGCATTTACGAGAGCCTTGCAATGAAGTACAAATACACCTTTGAAAACCTCCAGAAGATCACCGGCAAGCATTACCACACCATCCACATCCTCGGCGGCGGCATCAAGGACGGGCTGCTCTGCCGGATGACGGCGGACGCCTGCGGGGTGCCGGTCAAGGCCGGGCCGGCCGAGGCGACAGTCACCGGCAACGCTTTGGTGCAGCTGATTGCGCTGGGCGAGATCAAAGACCTCTCCGAGGCCCGGAAGGTGGTCCGCGATTCGACGCCGCTTAAGGTGTACGCCCCTTCTTCCCCGGAAGAGTGGGACGCCCATTACGGCGCTTTCCTCAAAGCCATCGGCAGATAACGGCGGGGTTTTGTGGGAATCCCCACGGCTGCCCGCTGGCTTACCCCAAGCGGAAGTTCTCCCCTGGCTTTGTGGGAACCGGGGGAGAGGAGCCGCTTGGCTGCCGCTCATATACAGGTTTGTTTACAGAAACGGCGTTTTGCCGTACCGATGAAATGAAAAATGAAGATTGAAGAATGCAGAATGAAAAATGATGTTTAACCGATGCTGAAACGTAAGAATCGGCGCTGGCGTTAAAGTGACAAAGAAACGGGCGAAGATCAGAAGTTTAGGGTCAAGCCCTTTTTAAAGGGCTTGCGGGAGTGGAGAGGGCAGAGCCCTTTCCCAGGCACCCACCTCCCGTACTTCCGAAACTGGCCACAGCTTTGCCACTGATAACGAAGGGTGCGCAGCACACAAAATATGATAAAAAATATGATAAAAACAGAATCGATTCTGCCTTCCAACCTCAACCACAGAAAGGAAATGACTATGCGCGAAGAATCCATCCTGAAAGCCTATGAACTGGCCAAAGAGGCCTACGCCGAGATCGGGGTCGATACCGACGCCGCCATCGAAAAGGTGAAAGCGGTGCCGGTGTCGATGAACTGCTGGCAGGGCGACGACATCGCCGGCTTCCTCTTTAAGGACAACGCCCTCTCGGGCGGCATCCAGGTCACCGGCCACTACCCCGGGGCCGCGCGGAATGTCGATGAGCTGCGGGCCGACGCCGAAAAGGCGATGAGCCTCATCCCCGGCACCAAAAAGTTCAACCTCCACGCGATCTACGCCGATACCACCGAAAAGGTCGATTTAAACGAGCTGGAGCCCCGGCATTTTGAATCCTGGGTCGAATGGGCGAAAAAGCTGGGGATCGGCCTCGACTTCAACCCCACCTGCTTCTCCCACCCGATGGCCGATTCCGGCTTCACCATCTCCTCGGCCGACAAGAACGTCCAGGACTTCTGGGTCGAGCACTGCATCCGCTCCCGCAAGATCGCCGAGTACTTCGGCCAGACCCTTGGCAAACAGTGCGTCACCAACTACTGGTTCCCCGACGGCTATAAGGATACCCCCGTCGACCGGGAAGGCCCCCGCCGCCGGATGATGGAAGGGCTTGACCGGGTGTTCGCCGGTGAGATCGACGAAAAGGCGAACCTCAATGCCGTCGAGTCGAAGGTCTTCGGCATCGGCGCCGAGAGCTACACCGTCGGCTCCAATGAGTTCTGCATGGGCTACGCCGTCTCCCGGAACAAACTGGTCTGCCTCGACGCCGGCCATTACCACCCGACCGAATACATCTCCGACAAGGTCAGCTCGGTGCTGCTCTTTACCAAGGAACTGCTGCTCCACGTCTCCCGCCCGGTCCGCTGGGACTCCGACCATGTTGTCACGCTGGACGACGAGCTGCAGAACATCGCCCACGCCCTCGTCCGTCCGGGCCTCCTGGACCGCACCCACATCGGGCTGGACTTCTTCGATGGCTCGATCAACCGGATCGCCGCCTGGGCCATCGGCACCCGGAATATGGAGCGGGCGCTCTTAATCGCCCACCTCGAGCCGACCGGACAGATGGCGAAGATGGAGCTGGAAGGCGATTACACCGGCAGGCTTGCGATAATGGAAGAGCTCAAATCCTATCCCTTCGCGGCCGTCTGGGACTACTACTGCCTGAAAGAGGGGGTCCCGGTCCGGGAGGCCTGGCTTAATGAAGTCCGGCAGTATGAGAAGGACGTCCTTTCGAGACGCTGCTGATCCCCTTC
>DVHA01000232.1 GCA_018712425.1 Candidatus Faecivivens stercoravium
CCGAAACAAGCGCTGGAGATAGTCTTTGTTTGGAACATGACATTGATTACCACGCCATCGACAATGATCTGCTTCTATATGTCGGCCGGGAGAATTTTACCGCGTGGCAGGACACCTTAAACGGGTGGGACGGTTATGGCCGGTACCATGAAGAACAGACGATTGGCTCCTTTGTCAACCACTTTGGCATTTCCCGGGAAACGCTGGTGTCGATGTGCGACTACTACTCCGAAGACCAGCTGGATGCCATCTACTCCGGCGACCAGTCCCAGATCAACGAGGCCTTCTGCGGCGACCTGGCCTATTACAACCCGTCCGACGGCCAGCTCTATTCGATCTACTGGCTCTCCGGTCACACCTATGAAGACTATCGAGAAGCGGACCTGCCCACCATCGAGATTGACAAAATCCTGACAAGAGCCGGCGAAATGGGCGGGATATATGCCCAGCTGGCCGAAACGGCATGGCTCGAGCAGAGAGAATATGTCGGCGTGACCGAAACAAGCCCAGTATACGATACCTGTATGGAACATGTTCCCAGCTTTCATGCCGTCCCTTATGAGCTGATTCTCTGGATTGGCACAGATGTGTTTTATGAGTGGGAGGAAACCCTGCCCTATGAAACAGATGAATTTGGTCGTCCAGATGAAGATTTTACAATAGTAGAAGTGGTGGAGCAGTTTAACATTTCCAAAGAAGATTTTCTGGAAGCAACGCGCAGTTGGATGACCGATGAAGCGATGGATAACATTGGAATGACGCGAGAAGAGTATCTCGAAAAAGTTGGTTATACTGATGCTCAGGTAGACGCCATCTACTCCGGCGACCAGTCCCAGATCAACGAAGCCTTCTGCGGCGACCTGGCCTACTACAACCCGTCCGACGGCCAGCTCTACTCGATCTACTGGCTCTCCGACCACACAGCCGCCGATTACCAGGCGGCGGGGGTCCCCGTTTCGGAAGTGGAGCGGATTTTGGACGACGCCTCCGCGATGGGCGGCAGTTACGCCTCCCTCGCCGAAGCGGCCGCCCCGGCGGCAGAAGCTTATGCCCTTGAGTAACCCCTATATACGAAAAAACGGCTGCCCGCCCAGGACAGCCGTTTTCTTTTCGTTTATGCGTTTTTCTTTTCCGCCTCAATCGCCTGTTCCAGGGCGTTCGCCAGCTGGTCGGGGCAGGAGGTGGGCTTCATCCCGCAGCGGATCCCCTTGATGACCTTCACGACCTCTTCCGCCGGGCGGCCGACGCAGAGGGCGGCGACCCCCTGGGTGTTGCCGGAGCAGCCGCCGGTGAAGCGGACCTCCTTCACGATGCCGTTTTCCAGCGTGAAATCAATCTTCCGGGAGCAGGTCCCCCGGGGGGTATAGGTATACGATGCCATATGGGCACTTCCTTTCTGGTTTTTCGGTACCCTTATTGTACCGCAAATCCCGGTATCCGTCAAGACGCGCCCGGCCGCCGTGGGGCCGATTTCTGCGGGTTTGTTCAGTTAGCTATTGACAACTGTAAGGGACGGCGATATAATGGATGGGTAAGTTAGAAACGGCTAACCATCCCGGCCGGTTGTCCGCCGGATGGCTGGCGCCCAGGGTGCATCTGACCATTCAATACAGTATTTCAGATACACCCTGGGCCTAAAAGGTAGATAGGAACAGGTGGAGAAAGCTATGCTGATGGAATATTTGGAAACCTGCCCCCGGCAGCCTGGCGACCGGATTGTCTTCTCCGGCCCGGCCCCCGGCATCCGCCTCTGCGACTGCGATTTTGCCGCAGGCGGCCCCTTTGCCCCCGGCAGGCTGGGGGAAGGGCGGTTTGAAGCGGTCTTCTGCCGGTCGGGGCGGCTGACGCTGGCCCTGGCGGCCGGCCGGAGCATCGCGCTGGGGCCGGGGGAGATGCTGCTCGTCACCTGCGGGGCGCGGCTGACAAAAGCCGGCTTCTCCTTCGGGCGGTTTTCGGGGCTTGCGGCCGGGATTGAGGCGGAGCGGGCAGGGGAGGTCTTCGCCCACGCCTGCGCGGTGCTCTCGGACGCCCCGCTGGACCTCGGAAAGCTGCGGGAGATCCTCCAGAGCCACGGCGGGGTGATGCGGCTGCGAGAAGAGGACTGGAACGCCGGGGTTTTCGCCGCCTTCCGCCAGCTTTCCCCTGACCGGCAGGGGGGCTACTTTGTCTATAAGCTGATCGAGCTGCTTTACCTCCTCTGCGGACGGGGCGGGGCAGAACTGCCGCCCGGCTGTTACTATGACCCCTACCAGGTGGAGGCGGTGCGGAAGGTACAGGCGTATATGGTCGCCCATTCGGAAGAGCGGCTGACGATCGCCGGGCTGACCCGTAAATTCCAGCTTTCGCCCACCTTTTTAAAGGCCTGCTTCCGGCAGCTGTACGGCGAGTCGGTTCACGCTTACCTCCAGCGCTACCGGCTCCAGCGGGCGGCTTACCTGCTCGCCACCACCCGGGACAGCGTCCTCACCGTCGCCTCGAAGGTGGGGTACGCCGGCACCAGCCGGTTCGGCGCCGCCTTCAAGGAACTTTATCACATGACCCCCGCCCAGTACCGGCGGGTGTACGGCGGCCGCCGCCCGGAGGGGAATGAGGGGTAGGCGCGCCCGGCGCGGCGGAAAAATGTCCAAAACAGCGGGTTTTGGTCTGAAAACGGCGGCATATTTTCTCCCCAAGTGGTATAGTAACAGGTAAACACGCAGAGGAGGTGGCTGTGATGAAACAGCATCGTTTCTGGGCCTGGGCCGCGGTCGTCTGCATGGCAATGGCCCTTTTAACCGGCTATAAACATAAATAAACCCATCACCAGGAGGAATTTGCCCTATGAATATCTACGGAAAACTCGCACTTTTTATCGGCGGCGCGCTCTTCGGTTCCGCCGGGATTAAGCTGCTCAGCAGCAAGGACGCCAAAAAGGCCTACACCCATACCACCGCCGCCGTCCTGCGGATGAAGGACGCCGTGATGGAGACGGTCACGTCGGTTCAGGAGAACGCCGCCGACATCCTCGCCGACGCCAAGGACTTAAACGAGACCCGCGCCCAGAACGAGGCGGAAGAGGTCGTCGAGGACGCTTCGGAGGAGAAGGCGGCGGAGTAACCCGCTGCCGCTTGATAAGCCGGGCGCCTATTCCGATGGGCCCGGCTGTGAAACAGGATATCCGGGAGGGCCTGCGCCCTCTCTTTTTTATGATAAGGGGGATATCACCTTGAAGTTTACAATCTGCCAACAGTCCACCGGCCGGATGCGGGTGCGGATGGCCGTCCGCCGGATGACCCTCGAGGAGGCCGACCGGCTGGAAGCATTCCTCGCCGGCCTGCCGGGGGTGGTGCAGGCGTCCGTCCACGAGCGGACCTGCTGCGCCGTCATCCGGTACACCGGCCCCCGGCAGCCGCTGACCGCCGCCCTCAGCCGGTTTTCCTATGCCGCCGCCCCGGCCGGATCCGCCGCCCACTCCAGCCGCGCCCTGGGCCGCCGGTATGAGGAAAGGCTCTGCGGGATGGTGCTCTTTAAGCTCGTCCGGCGGCTGTTCATCCCGGCCCCGGTCCGGACGGCCCTCACCATCCTGCAGGCGGTCCCCTTTGTCCTGAAGGCGGTGCGGACGCTCCTGAAGCGGAAGATGAAGATGGAGCTGCTGGACGGCATTTCGATCTTCATCTCACTCCTCCGCCGGGACTTCGCCACCGCCAGCTCGGTCATGTTCCTCTTAAAGCTGGGGGAACTGCTGGAAGAGTGGACCCACAAAAAGTCGGTCGACGACCTCGCCCGCTGCATGTCCCTAAACGTCGACAAGGTCTGGCTCCAGCGGCCGGAGGGGGAGGTCCTCGTCCCGATCGGCGAGGTGGTCCCCGGCGACCTCGTCGCCGTCCGGACGGGCGGGGTGGTGCCGCTGGACGGCGACGTCGTGGAAGGGGAGTGCACCGTCAACCAGTCCTCCCTCACCGGCGAATCGGTCCCCGTCCTCAAACGCCCCGGCTCCCGCCTCTACGCCGGGACGGCCGTCGAAGAGGGCGGCTGCGTCTTCCGGGTGCTGAGCGGCTCGGGGGAGGGGCGGTACGACAAGATCGTCCGGATGATCGAACAGTCGGAAAAGCTGAAGTCGGGCGCCGAGCTGAAGGCCGCCGGCATCGCCGATAAACTGGTGCCCTATACCCTCGGCGGGAGCGTCCTCACCTACCTTTTGACCCGCAGCCTCACCCGGGCGCTGTCGGTGCTGATGGTCGACTTCTCCTGCGCCCTCAAGCTGGCAATGCCCCTCTCGGTCCTCTCGGCCATGCGGGAGGCGGGCCGGCGGCAGATCACCGTCAAGGGCGGCCGGTTCCTCGAGGCGGTCGCCGCCGCCGACACCGTCGTCTTCGACAAGACCGGCACCCTCACCCGCGCCTGCCCCGCGGTCGCCGGGGTCATCCCCTTCGGCGGCCGGAAGGAGACGGAGATGCTCCGGCTCGCGGCCTGCCTGGAGGAGCACTTCCCCCATTCGATGGCCGCCGCCGTCGTCCGCGCCGCCAAGGAGCGGGGTCTCCAGCATGAGGAGATGCACTCGAAGGTCGAGTACATCGTCGCCCACGGCGTCGCCTCGCAGGTCGGGGAGGAGAAGGTGGTGATCGGCAGCGCCCACTTCGTCTTCGAGGACGAGGGCTGCACCGTCCCCGAAGGGGAGGAATGGAAGTACGACGCCCTGCCGGCCGAATATTCCCACCTCTACCTCGCCATCGGGGGAAAACTCGCCGCGGTCATCTGCATCTCCGACCCCCTCCGCCCCGAGGCCAGGGCGGTCGTCGCGGGGCTGCACGCCCTCGGCATCCGGAACGCCGTCATGCTCACCGGCGACAGCGAACGCACCGCCGCCGCCATCGCCCGGGAGGCCGGGGTGGACAGCTTCCAGGCGGAGCTGCTGCCGGAGGACAAGGCCGCCTATATCCGCAGGCTCCGGGAGGAGGGCCACACCGTCATCATGCTGGGGGACGGGGTGAACGATTCGCCCGCCCTCTCGGCCGCCGACGCCGGGATTGCGGTCAGCACCGGGGCCGCCATTGCCCGGGAAATCGCCGACATCACCGTCTCGGCCGAGGACCTGCGGGAGGTCTTGGCGCTGCGGGAGCTGGCGGAGGCGCTGATGCGCCGGATCCGGCAAAACTACCGGCTGGTCATCGGGATAAACGGCGGGCTGATCGCGCTGGGGGCGCTGGGGGTGCTCCAGCCGGCCGCCTGCGCCCTGCTCCATAACCTCTCGACCGTCGGCATCAGTTTGAAGAGTATGACCCGCCTGCTGGACGAATAAACGGCCCGCCCCCAACAGAAAACAGCCCGCGCTTTTCCCGGCGCGGGCTTTGGCTGCCGATAAACGGTTACTGTATGTGCGAACCGGCGCTGGCGCCAAAGCCGCAAAAGGACGTGCGCAGATTATAAGTTTAGGATCGACCCCTTTTTAAAGGGGTCGCGGGAATGGAAGGGGCAGAGCCCCTTCCCAGGCGGGGACTTTTTGTACTTCTGAAGCTTTTCACAGTTCCTGCACTTAAACTGAAGCGTGCGCAGCACCAAAATAATGCCCAAAAGTACTTTTTCGACAGGCGGAAATCCATTTTCAGAATTTTCAGCAATAGATGCCCCTTTCGCTGCCCTTAAGGCAGCGACAAAGTTTCACTTTGATGGACCAGGCTCCGCGCCTGGAGGCGCCAGGACTCTAGCGAGCCCTGGACCCGCTTTTCGCCGCGGCCGTGGTACGTCGCTTCAAAATAGCGAGACCGGCTGTGGAAAGCCGGTCTTCGGAGAGTCCTTTCCCGTTTGGAAGATATAAGTGCACGAAAATGGATTTCCATGGCGGGGGCCGCGATAAACCTTGACAATCCTCCCCAAAGAGGGTACAATACAAGGGATAACCTGTATACTGGAAAGGAACGAAATCTATGAACACACCCACCAAACCGGTCCGGACCCGGTTCGCCCCCAGCCCCACCGGCTATATGCACATCGGCAACCTCCGCACCGCGCTGTATACCTACCTGATCGCCAAAAAGTATGGCGGCACCTTCATCCTCCGGATTGAGGACACCGACCGCGAACGGTATGTCGAAGGCGCCGTCGACAT
>DVHA01000233.1 GCA_018712425.1 Candidatus Faecivivens stercoravium
ACCGTCGAGGTAAACTACGGCGACTACACCGCCTTCTACTATGGCCTGGGGGATGAAATCCAGGTAAAGACCGGGGACGCGGTGACCGCCGGCCAGACGCTGGCGGAAGCGGGCAACTCCTCCCTCATCGAAGCGGAAGAGGTCCCCCACATCCACCTCGGCATCAAAAAGGGCGGCGAATGGGTCGACCCTGCGGTGCTTTTGGGGATTGACGGGATGGAGGAGGAAGCGGCCGAAGCGCCCGCCGAAGAGAACCCGGCGCCGGCAGAAGAGGAGACGCCTTCCGAAACCGAATAACCCCAAAAAATGCACAAAAAATCCCGCCCGAGTGGATTATGGACGGGATTTTTTTAAATTGTAAAGGGTTTCTGAATGTGGTATAATAAGCCCGTTCTCATCAAAAAGGCAAAGGACGGGGAAAACAATGGATATGATGGTCATAATTGAAACAATGGTCAAGCTGCTGCTTTTGATGGCACTGGGCTTCTTCCTCAACAAGCTGGGGATTTTCAGCCGGGAATCCAACCGGATGCTCTCGGACCTGATCGTCAAGGTCACAACCCCGCTTTTAATCATCAGTTCCGTCTGCGAAACGGGCGGGGAGGAGTTAAACAGGCTGTCCATCCTGCCGGTACTGGGGGGTGCATTTATCCTCTACCTGGCGCTTATAGCAGCCGGCGAACTAATCGCACGGCTGCCCTTTTTCCCAAAGACCGAGCGGGACGCAACCGCCTGTATGCTGGTCTTCTCCAACAACAGCTTTATGGGGATCCCGGTCCTGGAATCCCTCTATGGCAGCTCGTCCATCTTTTATAACTCCATTATCAATTTCCCGTTCTTTATCTTCCTGTTCACCTACGGGGTTTTCCGCTTAAGCGGCGGGAAGCAGAAATTCAACCTGAAATCGATCCTGACCCCCGGCGTCATTTCGGCCCTGGTTGCGCTCGTTATCTTCCTCACCGGCGTACAGCTCCCGGAGATCATTGTCGACACCTGCGATATGGTGGGCGGCGTCACCTCCCCGCTGTCGATGATGGTCCTGGGGTCGACGGTGGCGATGTACCCCCTGGGCAAAACACTGGCAGACTGGAGAAGTTACATCTTTTCGGCATTCCGCCTGCTGGCCCTGCCGGCGCTGGCGCTCCTTGCCTGCCGGCTCCTGCAGATTGACAGCTATTATACCGGGATTGTCACCATCTCCTGCGCCATGCCGGTCGCGTCGATGGTCCTGATGGTAGCGGAACAGAACGGCCTCGACACCTCCCAGGTCTCCCGGACAACGCTGGTATCGACCCTGCTCTCGGTGGTCACAATCCCGCTGTTTGTCGCGCTTTTGTCTGTTTAAGAAGTGAAAAGCCCCCTGTGCAGCAGCTGCACAGGGGGCTTTTTGAATCAGTCGGCAAACGAGATGCCGAGGGCTTTGGCGTATTTAACCTCTTCCCCGTCGACCGGGACATATTTCAGCTTGCCGGCGACTTCCGAAAGCGGCACCGGTTCCAGCTTGTCCCCCTTGAGGGCGACCATGAAGCCGTAGTGCTCGTCGAGGATCAGCTGCCCGGCGGCGGCCCCCAGTTCGGTCGCGAACCGGCGGTCGTAGGCGCAGGGGTTGCCGCCCCTCTGGGTATGGCCAGGGACGACACAGCGGATTTCCCCTTCGACCTTGCCGGCGAGGGCTTTCGCCAGCCGGTCGGAGGCGATGCCGGTCTCGGCAAAATGGGCGGCCCGTTCCTTTTTGGACATCTTGGCCTCTTCCTTGGTCATCGCCCCTTCGGCGACGACGATGATCGAATATTTGCGGCCGTTTTTGGCGTTTTTCTTGATGAGCGACGCGACCTTGTTGACGCTGTAGGGGATTTCGGGGAGCAGGATTGCGTCCGCCCCGCCGGCGATGCCCGCCTGGAGTGCCAGCCAGCCGACCTTATGGCCCATAATCTCCACCAGGAAGGTGCGGGAATGGGAGGCGGCGGTCGTCCGGGTGCGGTCGATGGCCTCGGTGGCAATCTCGACGGCGGTGTGACAGCCGAAGGTCATGTCGGTGCCCCAGATGTCGTTATCGATCGTCTTGGGGAGGGTGACGACGTTCAGCCCCTCGGAGGAGAGGAGGTTGGCGGTCTTGGTGCTGCCGTTGCCGCCCAGCACGACCAGGCAGTCGAGCTTCAGCTTCGCGTAGGTCTTTTTCATCTCCTTGACCTTGTCCAGGCCGGTCTCGGGGTTGATGACCTGGATATATTTAAAGGGCTCCCGGGAGGTGCCGAGGATGGTGCCGCCCATATTCTGGATGCCGGCGAAGTCCGCCCGGGTCATCTTGCGGTAGCGCCCGTAAATCAGTCCCTTATAGCCGTCTTCAAAGCCGTAAAACTCGACATTCTTTTCGCCGAGAGCGGTGCAGAGCGTTTCAGTAACGCCGCGCATCGCGGGGTTTAGCCCCTGGCAGTCGCCGCCGCTGGTCAAAAAGCCGATTCTCTTCATATCCGTATTCCTTTCTGGCTGCGCGGCCGACCGTAGCGGCGGCCGCTGGGGTGGATGGGTGGATGAGGGGTTATATCTCTTCCGCGGGCTGGTGGACCTTAAACTCGGTGGTCTCGAGGGCCGGTTCCACTTCTGCCCGGGCTTTTTCGGCGGCGGCGCGCGCCATATCCGAGAAGGCGCGGTGGGAATTCAGCATCTTGCGGCTGCCCCGGCGGTCGACCAGCTGGTAACTGGCGTCCGGCTGCATGACCCGGGTGTTGACGTTGTCGTTCCACATGACTTCCAGGATCTCTTCCGCCCGGTTCTGGAGCTCGGCCTCAATCGGGAAAACCAGCTCGACCCGGTGGTCGAGGTTGCGCTGCATCCAGTCGGCGCTGCCCATCCAGATGCGGGGCTTGCCGCCGCACTCGAACTTGAAGATCCGGCTGTGCTCGAGAAGCTGGCCGACGATCGAGTGGACGGTGATATTCTCCGAGAGGCCGGGAACGCCGGGGATCAGGCAGCAGATGCCCCGGACGATCAGCTTGATCGGGACGCCCGCCTGGGAGGCCTTGTAAAGGAGCTCGATGATGTCGGGGTCGACCAGCGAGTTGACCTTCGCCGTGATGCCGGAGGGCAGGCCCTGGGAGGCGGCGGTAATCTCCCCTTCGATCATCTCCTGGAAGAAGGGGCGCATGTCGATCGGGGCGGTGACAAACCGGTTGTAGCGGGGCGGGCGGGAGTAGCCGGTCAGGACGTTGAAGAGGGAGCTGGCGTCGCTGCCGTAGGGCTCCTTGCAGGTCATGACGCCGATGTCGGTGTAGATCCGCGCGGTCGAGTCGTTGTAGTTGCCGGTGCCCATATGAACATAGCGGCGGATGCCGTCTTCCTCCCGGCGGACGACCAGCAGGATCTTGCAGTGGGTCTTCAGCCCCGACAGGCCGTAAACGACGTGGCAGCCGGCCTTTTCCAGCTTCTGGGCCCAGTGGATGTTGTTCTCCTCGTCAAACCGGGCTTTCAGCTCGACCAGGACGGTGACCTGCTTGCCGTTTTCGGCGGCCTTTTCCAGCGCCGCGACGATGGGCGAGTTGCCGGAGACGCGGTAGAGGGTCTGCTTGATGGCCAGGACGTCCGGGTCCTCGGCCGCCGCCCGGACGAAGTTGACGACGACGTCGAAGCTCTCATAGGGGTGGTGGACCATGCAGTCGTGGGCGCGGATGGCCGAGAAGATATCCTCATACCCGACAAAGTCGGCCGGCACCGGCACTGGTACGATCGGCTCGTAGCTCATGGCGGCGCTGCCGGGGATGGAGGCAAACTTCGAGAAGAGGGTGAGGTCGAGCGGCCCCGGGACCTTGATGACCTTGGCTTCCTCGATCGGGAGCATCTCCTCCAGGAAGGCGAGGGAGTCGGGGTCGCAGGAGGTGTGGACCTCCAGCCGGACCGGCCGGCCGGATTTCCGCTTTTTGATCGAGGCCTTGATTTCGGCGAGGAAGTCGTCCGACTCCTCGTCGATCGACAGGTCGGAGTCGCGGGTCAGCCGGAAGAGGGAGCAGCTGACGATTTCATGCAGCTCAAAGAGGGAGGCCATATGGCGGATGATGATGTCTTCCAGCAGGACGAAAGAGCGCTGTTTGCTCCCGTCCTCCAGTTTGACCTCCGGCAGCTCGAGGAAGCGGGGGAGGATCGACGGGACCTGGACGACCGCAAAAGCTTCCCGGTCGTCGGCCTTTTTGCCTTTTTTCTTGGGCTTGGGCTCGTTTTCCTGTTTTTCCCGCAGATGGACGACGATATTCAGGCTCTTGTTGGCCAGCCGCGGGAAGGGGCGGCTGCGGTCGACCGCCATCGGAGTCAGGACCGGGAAGAGGACTTTGTCGAAATAGGCGTCGATGTGAACCAGCTGTTCGGGTGTCAGGTCGGAAACCCGGACAAACCGGATGCCCGCCTTTTCCAGCTGGGGGAGGATCGAACGGGAGAGGCAGGAATACTGCCGGTCGACAAAGTCGCGGATCTTTTTATCCAGCATCGGCAGGAGCTCCTGCGGCGTCAGGCCGGAGGAGTAGAGCTTTTTGCGGCCGGATTCGGCGACGTCCATGACCCCGGCCACCCGGACCATCATGAACTCGTCGAGGTTGGAGGCGGTGATCGCCAGAAAGCGCATCCGCTCCATCAGCGGGTTTTCTTTTTCGTAAGCTTCTTCCAGGACGCGGGCGTTAAAGTCCAGCCAGCTCAGCTCCCGGTCGATGATATTGGTTTTTGTATCCATATTTGATTCTCCAGTTTGCAGGGGCATTCGATTTTTCAGTTTGTCGAAAAAGTCTTTTTTGAGTATTTTTTGGGTGCTGCGCACGCTTCGTTATCAGTAGCAAAGCTGTGGTCAGCTTCGGAAGTACGGGAAGTGAGTGCCTGGGAAGGGGCTCTGCCCCTTCCATTCCCGCGATTTTTTGAAAAAAATCGAGTAAAACTTTTTTGATCTTCGCCCGTTTCTTTGTAACTGTGGCGCCAGCGCCGATCTTGACGTTATTTTAGCAGCGCCGTTTTGACATGCAGCACCGGCAGGACGCCGAACACCTCGTAGAAGAGGGCAGCGGCCTTGTCGAAAGCCCGTTTTTCCAGATAAAGGTTACCGTCGTAGACGGTGGTGATGGTCAGGCGGTCGCCGTCAAAGCGGATGCTGATGTCCGAAAGCTTCTGCTTTTTGCAGAGGTCGAGGGCGTCCGCCAGGAGGAAATAGGCCCGCAGCTGCTGGATCCGCAGCGATTTGGAATGGGTGTGCTGCTGGATCTGGGCGATCATCTGCCGCTCGGGGGTCGTCATGCCGGGGATGTTGAAGGTGACAATCAGCGAGGCGCTGCACCGGGCGTGGTACTCAATGTCGCTGAAGTAGCCGACATTGTGGAGCAGGCAGGCCAGCTTGAGGTAGATCAGGTCGTCCGACTCGGGGTGGAGCCGGCGGGTCTTGACATAGAGCTTTTCGGCGAAATCGGTGACCTTTTCGGCGTGCTCCATCGCGCAGCCATACCGCTTGGCCAGCGTCCGGGCGCAGCCGAGGGCGCTTTCGGTCATATACTCGTCGTATTCCTTCCGCTCCGGTTTTAACAGCATCTGCTCCATCAGCGAGCCCATCAGCGAGCCGTAGACCCCGATAACCACCGAAACCCCCGTCAGCTCCGCCAGCTTCTGGTAGATCAGCACCGAGGCGTAGACCGACCGTTCCTGCTTGATCGAGAGGCCGTAGACCTTGCCGGCGGTTTCCGGCACCATCTCCATCAACTGCTGGCCGAGGGCCACCAGCTTTTCCGCCGGGATGATGCAGCGGTGGTCCTCAATTTTGACCCCGCACATCTGGGAGATGGCCTCCAGCTCGGAATCGGCAAAAACCAGCGTCTTGACCGATTTGCAGAAGCCGTTGGGTTCCAGGCCGTCTAAAGCGTTTTCCAGATACTCGTTCATCACCGGCGCGACCTCTTCGGTCCCGGCGGCGATCTCCTCCCGCATCTGGAGGACGTCGAACTGGGTCAGCGAAAGGTTCTGCCGCAGCCGCTGCCGCTTACCGCTCTGGAGGGCAAGGCCCAGCGATTCGTTGCCGACGACGGCGTAGAGGTATTTATCCCCCTTGTCCCGGTCGAAGGACGCCATCGTCTTCTGCATCTGCCAGTAGAGCAGCCCTTTTTCCTCCTCGTCGCTGACAATCTCCAGCGTCAGGCCGGTGCGGCCCATCAGCTGGGAGACGATAAAGCTTAAATTCTCCGCCCCCCGCAGGAAGTCGGTGGAGAAGAGGCGGTACTGTTCGACGCCGAAGGACTCCATCTCCTGCTTAAACCCCAGGAGGATTCTGCACAGCTCCTGCATCGAAGCCTGGCTCACCCGCCCGGACGAGGCAATCTCCTTTTCCAAATCAAAAAAACATTCCAGCTGGTCAAGGACCGCGACGGTCCCGCCGTGGTTCTGGGCGATCTGCATCGTGACCATATCCGAGCCGATTTCGATGCCCGCGCATACCTTGCCGCCTTTCTTTTTAGGCATATCTGATAACCGTTCCTTTCTGATGCCGGCCGGTAGCCGGAGAGGTGGAAGCCACCCCTTTTTCTTATAATAAGATTATAAATTTTGAAAGCGCGCCTGTCAATTGATTTTTGCGGGATTTGTGGGAATATTTTACAAAACTATGGCTTTTTTGTACATCCTTCCGAAAATCACCCGGTGTTATCCCGCCGGAGGGCTTTCCGGCTGCGGGAGGCAGCGCAGGAACGCCCGCACCGACTCCCAAATCCCCGGCGGGCGGTACCCCTCCCGGACGGAAGCCGCGACGATTGACGAGCGGAAAGAGTCGCTTTCAATCTCCATCCGCAGGACCTCTTCCCCCCGAACCGCCAGGGCTGCCGACCCCGGCACCACCCCGACCCCGATCCCCCGGAGGGCGAGGGAGGTGACGGTGCGGGCGTCGTCACAGACGCAGAAAAAGTCGGGGGCCAGGCCTTCCCGCCGCATCAGGTCGCCCAGCGGCTGCATCCACCGCCGGTAGACGATCAGCGGCAGGCTCGCCAGCGCCGCCACCGTCAGCTTCCCCCCGGGCGCCCCTTCCGGGAAAAACCGCCGTTCCCCCAGGGCCATCATCTTTTCCCGCCGCACCACCCGGCAGTCCAGCCCGTCGGAGGAAAAGGGGGTGCGGATGAGGGCCAGGTCCAGCTGCCGGGCCCGGAGCTTTTCCAAAAGGGCGTAGGTATCCTGCTCGGTCAGCTCCAGCCGGATGCCAGGGTTGTCCCGGAAAAAGGCCCGGAGCCAGAGGGGGAGGTCGGAAGAGCAGATGCTGGAGACCGCCCCCAGCCGGAGGATCCGGCTGCCGCCCCGGCCGAAAGCCCGCAGTTCCGATTCGACCGAATGGGCGCTGTCCAAAAGCCCCTGGGCCCGGTCGTAAAGCAGCTTCCCGGCGGGGGTCAGGGTCAGCTTGTGCCCCTCCCGGTCGAACAGCCGAACCCCCAGCTCCTTTTCCAGCTGCCGCACCTGGGCGCTGAGGGGCGGCTGGGACATGAAGAGGGCCCGGGCAGCGGCGGAAATGCTGCCCTGCTCGACGACGGCTGAAAAATAACGCAACTGTTTAAGGTCCATCCTTTTTCCCCTTTCCGGCGGCGCAAAAAACAGCAGAGAATAACCTTGCTTTTATTTTACCGTTTAATGGCGTCAAAATCAACCCTTTTCGCCAGCCAACCGGGAGAGAAACAATGTAATTTTTATGTAAAATAAGAAATTTTGTCTTATTTTAGCCCGCATTTCACCAGCTTTTACAGGATTCTGCACAAGCCATCCCGGAAAGCCCGCCGCTGGCTGGGAGTAGCCTGGAAACCGGTTCCCGGGCATCCGCCCCACCGGTTGCCACCCGGCGGGCGCCGTGGTATAATGAAGGCAGCGCCGGCCGCGGGAGCCGGTGAGCCAAAGAAAGGATGAGGGGAAGCTGTGACAGAAAATAAAAAGCGGAAAAGGCGGGGGCTATACAGCCTCTATCTGAAAGGGGAAAAATCGACCCGGGCCGACCGGATCCTCTACTTGGTGACGGTTGTCGTGAGCGTCGTCATCATCTGGCTGGGGTACCGGCTTGCGGTAGCGGACGGGACGGTGCTGGGGCAGGACCTCGGTGGCATCGACGCCGAGCAGTACCGGGCGCGGATTACCGAGGTGGTCTCCTCCACCGACATCCATGCCCAGTATTCCGATTCGATTGCCGAGCGGCGGACGGTCTGTTACGCGACCCTGCTGACCGGCCCGGACAAAGGCGAGCAGATCCTGGTCACCCAGGTGCAGGACACGACGACCCTGACGCTGGACGGCCCCTGTGCCGTCGGGGACGAGATGTACGTCTACCTCGGGCAGAACGAGTACGGGGAGGACCAGTGGTTCACTTCCGGCCATGTGCGGACCGACTGGCTTCTGATGCTGGCGGTGGTGTTTGTGGCGCTGGTGGTCGCTTTCGGCGGGGTCAAGGGGGTACGGACCCTTCTCTCCCTCGGGCTCACCTGCCTCGCGATCTTCGCGGTGCTGATCCCGCTGATTGTCGCGGGGTACAACATCTACTGGGCGGCGATCGGGGTCTGCCTGTACACCATCGTCGTGACGCTGGCGCTGGTCAGCGGCTGGCGGGTCAAGAGCCTGGCCGCCGGGATCGGCTGCGCCGGCGGGGTGCTGGTGGCGGGGCTGATTACGATTGTCAGCGAATACCGGCTCCATATGACCGGCATTGTCGACGACGATTCGATGCTTCTGATGTTCATCAATGAGGAACACCCGATCGACCTCAAGGGGATTGTCTTCGCCGCGATCATCATCGGCGCGGTCGGGGCGACGATGGACGTCGGGATGGATATCGCCGCCTCGCTGACCGAAATCTACCACAAAAACCCGGACATCGGGATGCGGGAACTGGCCCGGTCGGGCTTCACGATCGGCCGGGATATCATGGGGACGATGTCGAACACCCTGGTGCTGGCCTATATCGGCTCCGGGCTGCATGTGACGCTCCTCTTTATGACCTATTATGACAGCCTCGAAACGGTTTTAAACGTCGAGATGATGACCAACGAGGTGCTGCAGGCGCTGGCCGGGAGCATCGGCATCGTCTTTACCATCCCGACGACGACGCTGGCGACCGTCTTCCTCTACGCCCTCTCCCGCCGGCGGCAGCGCCGGAAGGCGGCAAAGGCCGGGGCCGGCGGGGCGCAGCCGCTCCCGGCGGAGGCGGCGGAAACAGCGGCCGCTGACATAGAGCCGGAAGAGCCGGCAAACCCGGAGGACGCCGTAAAAACGGCCCCTCAGCCGGCAAAACGGGTTTACCGCAGGCCGGAAGAGGTGCCGTTTTTACGGGAGATGGCGGAAAAGGAGAAAAAGGATATAAAAGATACAAAGGAGGAATGATGATGGAAAAACGGGAAGAGGTTATCCGCCGGTGGTTTTCGATGTGGCTGGAAGCAAAAGACAGCGGCATCGAGGAGATTTTCGCCCCGGACGCCGTCTACATCGAAAGCTGGGGGCCGGAATACCACGGCGCGGCGCTCATCCGGCACTGGTTCACCGAATGGAACACCCGCGGAAGGGTGCTGCGGTGGGATATCCGGCAGTTTTTCCACAAGGGGGACCAGACGGTCGTCCAGTGGGACTTTGAAAACCGGATGGGGGACGGTAAAGTCGAGTCCTTTGAAGGGATGAGCCTCGTCCGCTGGGACGCGGAGGGGAAGATCGCCTTTTTGCAGGAATTCGGCTGCAACCGGGACCGGTATAATCCTTATGCGGACGGGGATACGCCCCGGTTCCGGGAGGGACAGGCAATGTGGTTTTAAAAATGGCTGTATGCTCTGGTTGTGGATAAGGCCTTTAGATAACAGCAAAGGACGGTGGGTTTTCCCACCGTCCTTTCAGCTAGTCGAAAAAGTCTTTTTTGAGTATTTTTTGTGTGCTGCGCACCCTTCGTTATCAGTGGCAAAGCTGTGGTTAGCTTCGGCAATACGGAAAGTGATCACCTGGGAAAGGGCTCTGCCCTCTCCACTCCCGCGATTTTTTGAAAAAAATCGAGTAAAACTTTTAATTCTGCGCACGTTTCTTCGTAATTCCCACGCCAGCGCCGATTCCCGCGTTTCCGCCAAACCAGTTTTTCGACAGGCTAAAAGGATGGTGGTGCTCTCCCACCGTCCTTTAAACCCTAAAACCTTTCTAACGCCCGCTTCAGCTTTTCCGCCGACTCAAACCGCTCGGCGGCATTGACCCGGATACAGCGGCGGACAATCCGACCGAGCTTCCCCCGGCAGAGGGCCTGGGAGGGATGCTGCCCGGTCATCAGGATGTTTAAAAGCACCCCGGCGGCATAGATATCCGTCCGCTCGTCGGTCTGGGCGACGCCAAACTGTTCGGGGGCCGCATAGGGGGCGGTGCCGAGGCAGACAGTGTCGGCGCTGCCGGGCAGGGCGGGATGCCTGACCCGGGCGGCAGTCAGGTCGATCAGCTTGAGCGTCCCGCTGCCCGCCTGGAGGATGACGTTTTCCGGCTTGATATCCCGGTGGATGATTCCGCGGCTGTGGAGGCATCCCATCGCGTCGCAGAGGGCAGCCCCCAGCTGCCGGACCTTGGCGGCGTCCCCCTTGACCGTTTCCAGCCGGTCGGACAGCAGCGGCCCTTCGATATACTCTTCCAGAACCAGGAGCGCCCCGTCCCCTTCCGCCGCTTCATACACCTGCGGGAGGTTTTTCTGCCGCATCCCCAGCAGCCGCCGGTAAACCTCCCCTTCCCCCTGGCAGCGGCGGAGGATAATCCGGCGGCCGAGGGTCCTGTGCTGCCAGAGGCTCACCTCCCCCGTCTCCTTCTGGGAGAGGAGCTCCAGGAGGTCGTATTCCCGCATCAGGCAGTCCTCAATCCAGGCGGCCGGGCTTACATCCATCCCCGCGCTCATCGCTGCATCCCCGGGAGCTGCTGCTGGCGGAGCATCTCGTCCAGCTCGATGACGGTCTTGTGCCGTTTGGCCGCGAACAGGATGACGCTGTCCCGGCGGCTGCGGGGGTAAAGGGGCGGGTAACCGGTGTGCTTGAGGAGGAGGGAGATCTCCTGCGGCTCCATCTCGAGGGCAAAACAGAGGCAGATGACGCTGTCCCGGGAGGGGACTTTCTTCCCGGAGAAGATTTCATAGACGTACACCCGGCTGAGGCCGGAACGGAGGGCAGCTTCCGCCCGGGTCAGCTCTAACGCATCAAGCCGTTTTTTCAGCTCGTCCGCCAGCGTCGTGTCCACCATCTGCCCGTCGTTTTTTTCCAGGTACCGGTCCAGCCGTTCGGTCTGCATCAGCTCCCGCATCAGGTTGCCCGTGGTTTTGGGCCTGGGCCCGTTTCCGTTTTTCATTCCGTTCCCTCCACAATACAGGGGATCCCGTTCGCCTGGCAGAAATCTGTAACCGCCTGGTTTTCCGGGGTGTAAAAGACGGGATTCTGGAGGGCACCGTATAAGACCATCGAGTCGATCAGGGTGATGGTCGACGGGAGATGCACCTCCTCCAGCCGTTCCACCTCTTTGAAGAGGAAGGTGGGCAGCTGCTCCACCCCTTCGGGGATGGTCACCGACCGAAGGTTTTTCGCCTGCAAAAAGGCGTTGCCTTCCAATGCCGTCACCCCTTCCGGGATTGTGAAGCTCTCCCCTTCTTTGCTGGCGGGGTAGCAAAGGAGGGTGGAGCCGTCCTTGGTATAGAGGATGCCGTCTTCGGATTTATAGGCGGGGTTAGCCGGGTCGACCGTAATCTCCCGGAGGGAAGGGCAATAGCCAAAGGTGCAGAAGAGCTCGGTGATCCCGGCCGGGACCGAAACCGATTCAAGATAAGGGTTCCCCTGAAAAGCCCAGTACATGACCATCGTCACGTTTTCCGGGATGGCGTAGGAGGCCCCTTCCTTCCCGGCCGGGTAATCGCAGAGGGCAGACCTGTCGGCCGTGAAAAGGATGCCGTCCTCAACCGTATAATAGGGGCTTTCCGGGTCGACAAGGTGTCCTTCCAGCGAGGTGCATCTCCCGAATGCTTCCGAGTCAATACGGGAAACCGACGCGGGGATCTCGATCCGGGAAAGGGCGGTGCAGCCGCTGAAGGCGAGGGAATAGATGCTTTCAAGGGTGTCCGGGAGGATTACCTCGGCCACCGTCTCGTTGCCCATAAAGGCGGCCTGGCCGATGGCAGTGACGCCCGCCGGGACCCGGACCGTTGCGTCGGAGCCGTTATAGCGCACCAGCATCCCGTCTTCCACCTCAAATTCCGCCGCGTCCGCATCCGGGTCCCCGGCATCCCCGTCGGGGGTAAAATAATACCCGCCGGTATCGGCTTCCTGGTACTGGCCGGGGGTGCCCCGGGAAGCACGGGAGGAATCGGCTGCGGTATCGGCGACCGCGACCGGATGGACGGCGCAGGCAATCCCGGCGGTACAGGCTGCCGCCGCCAGCAGCACCGCCGCCAGAACGCCGCCCCGCTTCCGGCGCCCGGGGGACGGAAACGGCTGGTAGTCGGCCTCCGGCTGGAGGCTTTTCATACAGTGTAGGCAGTAGTGCGCCCCTTCCGGGAGTTCCCTGCCGCAGTGTGGGCAATTCATGCTGCAATCCTTCTCCTTGTCAGTTTGTATGCCGCTAAACCAGCGGATAAAAGCAATGTCTATTTATATAATTATACCAGAATTAAAAACGAAAATCAATTGCCCGAAAGGGGCCTGAAAAGAATGGAAAAGGTGAATTCCGGATAAAACCGCATTTTGATCTTTGCAAATCGCAAAAAAGCTGATATAATGAATATGGATTGGGTTTCTGGAACAAGGCCCGGGGCCCGTCCAGGAACCAGTTTTTCCCAAAAAATTTTTCCAAATCAAATGCAACAGATGCGCCCGGAACGGACACTATATAAACGAGAAGGATAAACTGCGGGTATAAAGACCCACCGTTATGCCGGGTCCGTTTCCCCTGGACGCCATCTGAGACCCGAAAGCGAGGTGAGGATGTGCCGGCCAACCGAGACCTGGTCGCAGCGGCGCGCGCGGGTGACAAGGAAGCCTTTGGAGCCCTTTACGCCGCGATTTACACCGACCTTTACAAATTCGCCTATTACCTGCTGAAAAACGAGGAGGACGCCAAAGACGCTGTCAGCGACGCGGTTATGGACGCCTACGCCGGCATATCCAAGCTGCGGTCGGAAGAAGCCTTTAAGTCCTGGATGTTCCAGATCCTCTCGGCCAAATGCAAGCGCAAGCTCAAAGAGTACGCGACCCAAGGGCACAATTCCCCCCTGGAGGACGCCGAAGACCTGGCCGTCAGCGGCAAGGAAGAGTCCCTCGAACTGAAAAGCGCCTTTGAATCTTTGTCGGACGAAGAGCGTACCATTATTTCGATGAACGTCTTCGGCGGGTACGACAGCGGCGAAATCAGCAAGATACTTAAAATGAACCGAAATACCGTCCGCTCCAAGCAGTCGAGGGCCCTTTCCAAGCTCAAATCGCTGCTGGGCGGCCATTAATCCCGGAGGAAAGGAGGATAGCCCTGTGAAAAAAGATTTTGAAAAGGATTTTTTAAACGGCGCGGGCCCCGACGGCCTCAGCGCTGAAGACCAGGCGTTTATCCGCCTTCTGCGGGAAAAAGCGGAAGATACCCCCGTGCCGATGGCGCTGCAGCCGGAGATGATGATGGCGCGGCTCCCGGAGAAGCCGGGGAAACGGCGGCCCCAGTGGCTGCGGGTCCCCTCAGTCCGGACCGTTTCCAGAGCGGCGGTCGTGCTGGGGGCATTTGTTGCGGTTTTGGCGGCCGTCAGCGGCCCCGTCCGGCAGTACCTGGAGAGCGATATCCCGATGGAGCCCTCTTCCGGCGTCAGCGAGAGCCTGCCGGAAGACCCCTCCTCCGAGCCGGGAGCCCTCCCGATCGCGCCGGATGAAACCAGCGAACCTTCTTCCGACGCCGTTTCGGAACCGGCCGAAAATAACGAACCCTCCCAGCCGTCGGAAAGCAGCCGCCCGGCGGATAATTCCGCTTCTGACGGCGGGTCCAGCGGTTCCGGCGCCGGCAGTTCCACCATCACCGGTGACGCCTCCTCCGGGACGGAAACGTCCGATACCTCCGCCGGGGACAGTTCCGAAAGCGGGTCCGAGTCCGGCTCCTCTTCTTCCGGTTCCATCCTCCCCAGCGGCGATGTGCGGGAAGAAACCACCGTCGCTTTAAGCCCCAACATCTCTTCGACGCTGCCCAGCAACTCGGGCGAGGATTACGCGGACGTCTATTCCGCCTTACAGCGGGCATCCACCCCCCAGAACGCGG
>DVHA01000234.1 GCA_018712425.1 Candidatus Faecivivens stercoravium
CATCCTGACCAATACCAACAACATCCAGCGGTTCGCCGAAGCGACGGCGGACGGGCTGGAAGAGTACTTCGCCGCGGCAGATTAAACACGGGGAAGGGAAGCTTAGAACCTGAAAAGGAGCAAACCGGATCAACCGGTCTGCTCCTTTTTGCGTATCTGTGGTATTATACTAACAACTGAATTGGTACGCATGAACCCAAAAGGCTCCCTCTTCGAGGGAGCTGTCCGCGGAGCGGACTGAAGGAGTCGGTATCACCGCGGCAGCGGGATACCGTGGGAATCCGATGGCCGTTTTGTCTATCGACAGAACGCCACTCCTTCCGTCATCTTCGATGACACCTCCCTCGGAGAGGGAGGCCTGGGTTAGCGCTCATTATAAAAATGTTGTAAAACCATAGGAAAAGCGGTTCCGCCTCCAACCCGGAACCGCTTTTCCTATTCAGGTTTACACATACCCCAAACTCCGCATCAGCCAGATCCAGAAGGTCAGCGTAAAGGCGGAAAAGAGGGTGGTGATGACAACAACCGAGGAAGTCAGTTCAGCATCCCCGCCCATATTCTTAGCCATGATGTAGCAGCTGGGGGTTGCCGACCCGCAGAGCATGACGAGGATCGCGACCATCTTCTCGTCTCTGAATCCCAAAAGCGCCGCCAGCGTCAGAAAGACCGCCGGGATGGCTATGAGCTTCAGCACCGACGCGATGACCGAAAGCTTCAGCTTTTTCAGCGCCCCCGCAAACTCAAAGGACGCCCCGATGACAATCAGCGCCAGCGGGGTCGCCATTGCGGCGATGTTGTCGACCGTTTTGGTGATAATCGTCGGAAACTGGACGCCGGAGATCGAGATCGCCGCGCCGATCACGATGCCGATGATAATCGGGTTTTTAAGGATGTTCAGAAACGCCTTTTTCAGCGCCCCTTTCCCCTTGTTTTCGGGGTTTTCCAGCGTCAGCACCAGCACCGAGAAGATGTTGAAGAGAGGCACCGCCCCGATAATCATCATCGGCGCCATCCCCGACGTGCCATACATGTTTTGGATGAGCGCGATGCCGAGCACCGCCGCGCTCGACCGGCAGGAAGCCTGGACAAACGCCCCGATGCTTGCTTTTTCCTTGATGAAAAGCCTTGCCCCTAGCCAGGCTAGGCCGAAAAACCCGGTCGTCGCCCCGGCACAGTAGAGGATGAATTTAAGGTCGAAGGTCCCGGCAAAGTCGATGCCCGACAGATCGCGGATTAAGAGCGCCGGGAGGGTCACGTCAAAGTTGAACTTCTCCGCGGCCGCCGAGAAAGCCGGGGTCAGCATCTTCTTCCGTTTCAAGAAGTACCCCACCGCCATCACCAGGAAGAGCGGCATCGTCGAATTGAGGCTGAAAATCAGGTTGTCCATAGTCACCCTCCAGTTTACAATTTATGGTTAATAATATAAAATTTGTTTCGCTGCCCTTATGGCAGCGACAAAGTTTCACTTTGATGGACCAAAGGCTCTGCCTTTGGAATCCGCCAGGACCCTAGCGGGCCCTGGACCCCGATTTGCCGACGTTCGTTCCCGCGGGACAGAGCTCGGCAAAAAAGGGCGCTTCGACCCCGCGTAAACGTTATTATTGTCAGAACAATAAAAAAGATGCCGGAACATCCATCCCGGCATCCTTACCCATTATTTCCGTTTGGCGGCCCAGGCCTTCATCCGCAGCGAGCGGTCGAGGATGGTCTTGCGCATCCGGAGGTTCTTCGGGGTAACCTCGATCAGCTCATCATCGGCGATAAACTCAATGCACTGCTCGAGGCTCATCTCCTTCGGCGGTGTGAGCCGGAGGGCGTCGTCCGAACCGGAGGCACGGGTGTTGGTCAGGTGCTTTTCCTTGCAGACGTTGACGACGATGTCTTCCGCCTTCGGGGACTGCCCGACGATCATCCCTTCGTAGACGTCGGTGCCCGGCCCGATGAACAGCTGGCCGCGCTCCTGGGCGTTGTAGAGGCCGTAGACGACGGCGACGCCCGTCTCGAAGGAAACCAGCGACCCGGTCGTCCGGGTGGGGATATCGCCCTTGTAGGGGGCGTAGCACTCAAATACCGAGGCCATGACCCCTTCGCCCTTGGTATCGGTCAAAAACTCGTTCTTGTAGCCGAAGAGACCGCGGGCGGGGATTAAAAATTCCATCTTGACCCGGCTGCCCTGGGGGACCATCGTCTGGAGCTCGCCCTTGCGGTAGCCCATCTTCTCCATGACCGCGCCGGTGCAGGTGTCCGGCACGTCGACCACCAGCCGCTCGATCGGCTCGCACTTCTGGCCGTCGATCTCCTTAATCATCGCGTGGGGGGTGCTGACCTGGAACTCATACCCTTCCCGGCGCATCGTCTCGATCAAAATCGACAGGTGCATCTCGCCCCGCCCGGCCACCAGGAAGGTGTCGGCGGAATCGGTCTCGGAGACCCGCAGCGAGACGTCTCTCAGCAGCTCCCGTTCCAGCCGGTCCTTGATCTGGCGGGAGGTGACGAACTTGCCGTCCCGGCCGGCAAGCGGGGAGGTGTTGACGCCGAAGGTCATCTCGACGGTCGGCTGGCTGATCTTCTGGAAGGGGAGGGGTTCGACGCAGTCGGGATCGCACATCGTCTCGCCGATCGTGATGTTCTCGATGCCGGAGACGCAGACGATGTCGCCGATCGTTGCCTCGTTGCAGGGGACCCGTTTCAGCCCGTCGAACTGGTAGAGGGTGACGACCTTGCCCTTATAGTGGGTGTCGGGGTTGTGGTAGTCGCAGATCATCACTTCCTGGCCGGTGCGGATTTTACCGCGGGTAATCCGGCCGACGGCAATCCGGCCGACGTAGTCGTTGTAGTCGATGGACGAGACCATCAGCTGGAGGGGGCCGTCGGGGTCGCCCTGGGGCGGGTCGATGTGCTCGAGGATCTTGTCGAAGAGGGGTTTCAGATCGGTGCCCTTCTGCTCAGGAGAGTAGGAGGCGACGCCTTCCCGGCCGGAGCAGTAGATGACCGGCGAGTCCAGCTGTTCCTCAGTAGCGTTGAGGTCTAAAAGCAGTTCCAGCACTTCCTCCTCAATCTCATAGAGCCGGGCGTCCGGGCGGTCGATCTTGTTGACGACGACGATGATCTTGTGGCCCAGTTCCATCGCCTTCTGGAGGACGAAGCGGGTCTGGGGCATACAGCCCTCAAAGGCGTCGACCAGCAGCAGGATGCCGTCGACCATTTTGAGGATCCGTTCGACCTCGCCGCCGAAGTCGGCGTGGCCGGGGGTGTCGATGACGTTGATCTTGACGCCATTGTATTCGATGGCGGTGTTCTTCGAGGTGATGGTGATGCCGCGCTCCCGTTCGAGGGCGTTGGAGTCCATGACCCGGTCTTCGACGACCTGGTTTTCCCGGAAGGCGCCGCCCTGCTTGAGCATCTCGTTTAAGAGGGTGGTCTTGCCGTGGTCGACGTGGGCGACAATGGCGATGTTGCGTAAATCGTTGCGAATCATATTGGTTTTGTCCTCCTCATCTCTTGCACTTATATATCTCTGTTTTTGATTAAACGTAAAAATCGGCGCTGGCGTTTCCACCGCGAAGAAACGTGCGGCAATCAGAAGTTTAGGATCGACCCCTTTTTAAAGGGGTCGCGGGAGTGGAGAGGGCAGAGCCCTTTCCCAAGCACCCAGTTTCCGTACTTCCGAAGCTGACCACAGCTTTGCCACTGATAACGAAGCGTGCGCAGCACCCAAAAATACTCCAAAAAGCCTGCGCCCTACTTATGATAAGTATTCCCCGCGCCGATCATAAACCCCCGGTAGATCTGTTCCAGCAGCATCACCCGGAAGAGCTGGTGGGGGAAGGTCATTTTGGAGACCGAGAGCCTAAGCTGCCCTCTCGCCTTGACCGCGTCCGACAGCCCGTAGGAGCCGCCGATTGCGAAGACCAGCCGGCTCACCCCCTCCACCGGCAGCTGCCGCAGCTTTTCCGCCAGCGCCTCGGAGGAGATTTCCTTCCCCTCGAC
>DVHA01000235.1 GCA_018712425.1 Candidatus Faecivivens stercoravium
CGTAAACCCCCAGGATCATCGCCATCGAACCGCCGCTGACCCCCGGCACCAGCATCGTGCCGCCGACCACCATCCCTTTGCAGAAGGTCAGCAGCGATCCCCGCAGCCCCTCGTTTTTCTGGTTCATTGCACTCCGTCCCTTTCGTCTATATTCCATTCCATTTATTATAGGGCCGGGGCCGGAAGGCTGTCAACCACGGCTCTCTATTTTTTACAGATTATTCAGATGTCCCCGCTTTTTTGAAACGGTTTGCTCATCTTTCCCGGCCCTTCTTTTACCCCCGGGGTTATATCCCGCCCTTTCCGGGCCGGATGGGGGAGGCGGGAAGGGAAAATTTCCGCCGCCGGGGGCGCCCCATAGCCCCGCGAAGCCCCATTTTCCGGCCTTTTTCCCCTGTGGGTGAGACTTTACAAAAAATTCACCGGAATCTTTCAACCATTTTTTCCAAAAACCCCTTGTACTTTTCCGCGAAATGGTGTACAATATAAGCAAATAAATCATTGGAGGTTTATTATCATGGCAGTAAAAGTTGCAATCAATGGTTTTGGCCGCATTGGCCGTCTGGCGTTCCGTCAGATGTTCGGCGCTGAAGGTTACGAAGTCGTTGCGATCAACGACCTGACCTCCGCCAAGATGCTCGCGCACCTTCTGAAGTACGACACCGCCCAGGGCAACTACGTCCGTCAGGGCCACACCGTCGACTACCACGAGGGTGAAGGCGAAGACAACTACATCGTTGTCGACGGCAAGAAGATCGTCATCTACGCGATCAAAGACGCTTCCGAGTGCCCCTGGGGTGAGCTCGGCGTCGACGTCGTCCTCGAGTGCACCGGCTTCTACACCTCTAAGGCAAAATCCGAAGCCCACATCAAGGCCGGCGCCCGCAAGGTCGTTATCTCGGCTCCTGCCGGCAATGACCTGCCCACCATCGTCTACAACGTCAACCACGAAACCCTGAAGCCCGAAGACACCGTTATCTCCGCCGCTTCCTGCACCACCAACTGCCTGGCTCCCATGGCGAAAGCCCTCAACGACTACGCGCCCATCCAGTCCGGCATCATGACCACCGTCCATGCTTACACCGGCGACCAGATGATCCTCGACGGCCCGCAGCGCAAAGGCGACCTCCGCCGTGCCCGCGCCGGCGCCCAGAACATCGTCCCGAACTCCACCGGCGCCGCGAAGGCGATCGGCCTGGTTATCCCTGAGCTGAACGGCAAGCTGATCGGCTCTGCCCAGCGTGTCCCTGTCCCCACCGGCTCCACCACCATCCTGGTTGCTGTCGTCAAGGGCAAAGACATCACCAAGGAGTCCATCAACGAGGCGATGAAGGCTGCTGCGAACGAGTCCTACGGCTACAACGAAGACCAGATCGTTTCTTCTGACGTCATCGGCATGCGCTACGGCTCCCTGTTCGACGCGACCCAGACCATGGTCGCCAAGATCGACGACGACACCTATCAGGTTCAGGTCGTCTCCTGGTACGACAACGAGAACTCCTACACCAGCCAGATGGTCCGCACCATTAAGTACTTCTCTGAACTGAAGTAATTTTTGGCGGCAGCGAGGCTGCAATCAAGTCCGGAATGTGCTGCTGCTCAAGGGCAGCAGCACATTTTTCATGTATGCCGGTCTAAAAGGACGGTATTGGACGGAAACCGTCCAGGAATATAGAAAGGAATGAAACGCAAATGACTTATTCTTCCAAGATTGAGGATATGTGCGTCGTCGCGAAGGGCCCCAAGCACGGCCCCGCCCCTATCCCCGAAGAAGGCAAATGGGTAAAAGCCTACGAAATTAAAGACATCTCCGGCCTGACCCACGGCGTCGGCTGGTGCGCCCCCCAGCAGGGCACCTGCAAGCTGACCCTGAACGTCAAAGACGGCGTCATCGAGGAAGCCCTCGTGGAGACCGTCGGATGTTCCGGTATGACCCACTCGGCGGCGATGGCGGCGGAGATCCTCCCCGGCAAGACCATCCTCGAAGCCCTCAACACCGACCTCGTCTGCGACGCGATCAACGTCGCGATGCGGGAACTCTTCCTCCAGATCGTCTACGGCCGCAGCCAGACCGCTTTCTCGGAAGACGGCCTGCCCATCGGCGCCGGGCTGGACGACCTCGGCAAGGGCCTGCGCTCCCAGGTCGGCACCATGTACTCCACCAAGGCGAAAGGCGTCCGTTACCTCGAGATGGCCGAGGGCTATGTCCTCAAATGCGCCCTCGACGAGAACGACGAGGTCTGCGGCTACCAGTTTGTCAAGCTCGGCAAGATGCTCGAAGACATCCGCCACGGCGCTGACCCCACGACCGCCTACAACAATAACATCGGTACTTATGGCCGCTTCGACGGCGCCGCCAAGTACATCGATCCCCGCGAAGAGTAATCAAGGAGGCTTACGAAGATGGCTGTTTTTGAAGGACAGGAAAGAAGAATGCCCAAAATTGAGGCATGTCTTAAGGAATATGGCTTTGAATCCCTCGACGCTGTCCGGGATTACTGCCTCGAAAAGGGCATCGACGTCGACAAGATCGTCAAAGGCGTCCAGCCCATCGCATTTGAGAACGCTTCCTGGGCGTACACCCTCGGCGTCGGCATCGCCCTCAAGAAAAACTGCGTGAAGGCTGCGGACGCTGCCCACTACATCGGCGTCGGCCTCCAGGCCTTCTGCGTCCCCGGCTCTGTCGCGGAACACCGCCAGGTCGGCCAGGGCCACGGCGACCTCGGCTCGATGCTTCTGAGCGAAGAGACCGAATGCTTCTGCTTCCTCGCCGGTCATGAATCCTTCGCCGCTGCGGAAGGCGCCATCGGCATCGCCCGCAACGCCAACAAGGCCCGCAAGAAACCCCTCCGGGTTATCTTAAACGGCCTCGGCAAGGACGCCGCGATGATCATCTCCCGCATCAACGGCTTCACCTACGTCCAGACCGAGTACGACCAGTTCACCGCTGAGCTGAAGGTCATCAAAGAGACCGCTTACTCCGACGGCGAGCGCGCGTCTGTCCGCTGCTACGGCGCCAACGACGTCAACGAAGGCGTCGCCATCATGCAGGCGGAAAAGGTCGGCGTTTCCATCACCGGCAACTCCACCAACCCCGTCCGCTTCCAGCACCTGGTCGCCGGCACCTACAAGAAGTGGGCCAACGAGAACGGCGTCAAGTACTTCTCGGTCGCTTCCGGCGGCGGCACTGGCCGTACCCTCCATCCCGACAACGTCGCGGCTGGCCCTGCTTCCTACGGCCTGACCGATACCCTCGGCCGCGTCCACAGTAGCGCCCAGTTCGCGGGTTCTTCCTCCGTCCCGGCGCACGTCGAGATGATGGGCCTCATCGGCATGGGCAACAACCCGATGGTCGGCGCGACCGTCGCCTGCGCGGTTGCTGTCGAAGAAGCGCTCAAGTAATTTTATCCGCATAAGGAAAGGCTCGGTTTACACCGGGC
>DVHA01000236.1 GCA_018712425.1 Candidatus Faecivivens stercoravium
ACCGGCCGCCTGTCCTCCCCAGGCGGCCGGTTCTCTTAATTTTTGTCCGTTTTCCCTTAGATTTTGCATCTTCCCTTGCAACCCCCCCAGTATCTGGTATAATGGAGCTGTAAGCAAAACCCAACCGCTCCCCAGAAGGAGGTCCCCGTCATGAAAAAAGCCCTTGCCGTCATCCTCGCCGTCCTTGCCCACCTGTCGCCCATCGCCGCCAGCGCCGCGATGAACGCCGCCCGGGCCTATTCCAGCCGGACCTATCAGGTTTTCCCCCAGATTTATGCGGTCATCGCCGCCTCCGCCCTCTTTGGCCTGCTCTACTGCGGGGCGCTCCTCCTGATGCTATCGGCCAAAATGCCGCTGGCTGTTTCGGTAATCGGGTTTTTCCTCAGTTTTTTCTATGTCGCTTTTTTCTTCTTCGGTTATTTCTACACCCCCATCCGGATTTTCACCCTCGGCGAGCCCTTCGTGATGGTCTGCATGTTCATCCCCTTCTGGCTCGTCCTGCTGGTCCGGTCGGTCTGGGCCCATAAAAAAGCCTTTTTAGAGCCTGGCCGCCCGGAATAAACCCCCTTTGCAAAAAGAACTTGACAACCGCCCCGGCCCGTGGTATAATAATCCAGCTGAAACTTTTTGGTTTGGCGGCGCCGGGGCGTAGCTCAGTTTGGTAGAGTGCTTGGTTTGGGACCAAGATGCCGCAGGTTCGAGTCCTGTCGCCCCGACCATAGATAGGCTGGTGTAGCTCAGTTGGTAGAGCAGCTGATTTGTAATCAGCAGGTCGGGGGTTCAAGTCCGTCCACCAGCTCCAGATATGGACGAGTTCCCGAGTGGCCAAAGGGGGCAGACTGTAAATCTGTTGCGTAAGCTTCGATGGTTCGAATCCATCCTCGTCCACCACGAAAAAGGCCTATATGTCTTTTAGACATATAGGCCTTTTTCGAACGATGTTTGCCCCTTCGGGGCAAGAGATGCGCCTGCGGCGTGATGCAGCCCTTCGGGCCGTGATGCAGCGCCTGGCGGCGCCGTGGGCAAACATCACATCACGTTGCGGCTTTAGACGCAACACATCACGATGCGAAGCATCGCATCACAGCGGCTTGCCGCGACATCACCAAAAAGAGGGAATCTTATGGCGGAATCAAAACTGCGGGAACAGGCGATGGAATTTTCCGTTGAGATCATCAAACTGGTCAAATACCTGAAAGACAAACGGGAGTCTATCATTGTCAATCAGATTGGCCGCAGCGGTACTTCTATTGGTGCTAACATTTATGAAGCCCGTTATGCCCAAGGGCGGAAGGATTTTATATCCAAATTGGAAATTGCTCTGAAAGAAGCCAGTGAAACAGGATACTGGCTGGAACTCCTTTTCCGTACTGGCTATATTGATGCTTACACGTACAAACAGCTTTCCGATAAATGTACAACCTTACGGGCTATGCTGGTTTCCTCCTGCCGAACCGCCAAAAATAATTCACCGTCTCCGCATCCATAAAAAAGGTACCGCCATTAAAAAGCGGTACCTTTTTTGTTTAATATACCAGCGCCGTAAAGGTAAAGCTCACCAGCTTCCACCCGTCCCCTTCCGGGACATAGACCTCGGTCACCATAAAGTGGTGGGTGGTGGGCTTGCCGTCCAGCAAGAGTCCGTAATCGCAGTCGGTCAGCACGACCGCGGTGCTGCCGCCCCCGAACACCTCCGCCTTTTTGCTGTGGAAGGTGATATCGGTGGGCTTGAAGGCGCCGCTGGTGTAGAACTCGATCTCCTTATCCAGCTTGCAGGTAATCCCGATGTGGACAAAGTTGCAGTTCGGGTCGGCGGCCGCCCGCATCCCCGCCTCGTCGGCGTGTTCCATCGCGTCCCAGAAGGCCTTCGACGCCGCTAAAATCTTTTCTTCCATTGTAACCCCTCCCCAATCAGTCGTGGATTTTCCGTCTGTGCAGCATCTGCATCAGCTTTACACTCGTGTGGTCGATAATCTCGCTGTGGCCGATGTCCAGCTTCGCGATTTCCGCCATATCCTCTTCCGACAGCCTGAAGTCCCAGATATCCAGGTTCTGTTCCATCCGTTCCTTGTGCACCGACTTCGGGATGACAGCGACCCCGCGGTCGACGTTCCACCGGAGCGCCACCTGGGCGGCGGACTTGCCGTACTTCTGGCCGATGGCGGTCAGCACCGGGTGGGTGAAGATCCCGTGCTTGCCCTCGGCGAAGGGGCCCCAGGCCTCCGGCTGGATGCCGTATTCCTTCATGACGGCGAGGGCTTCCGGCTGCTGGAAGAAGGGGTGCAGTTCCACCTGGTTGACGGCGGGGATCACATCGACCGTCTCGCAGAAGTCGGCCAGCCGGTGGGGGTAGAAGTTGCAGACCCCGATTGCCCGGATTTTCCCTTCCTGATAGGCCTCTTCCATCGCCCGGTAGGCGCCGGCATAGTCGCCCATCGCCTGGTGGATGAGGTAGAGGTCGAGGTACTGGAGCCCGAGGTTTTTCAGCGACCGGTCGATGGCCGCCTTTGCCCCTTCATAGCTTGCGTCCTGCACCCACAGCTTGGTGGTGATGAACAGCTCTTCCCGGGGGACGCCGCAGTTCGCGATCGCCTTCCCGACCGCCTCCTCGTTCATATAGGAAGCCGCCGTATCGATCATCCGGTAGCCCGACGCGACCGCGTCCAGCACCGCCTGTTCACACTCGGCGGGGTCGGGGATCTGGAAGACGCCGAACCCTTCCATCGGCATCTTGACGCCGTTATTCAGCACTGCATATTCCATTGTAACATCCTCCTTAACGGTTATGGGTTTGGTTTCTGGCTTTAGTATAACCCAAAACCGCCCGGTCCGGAAGTCTCGATTCGTTATGGGGGTATTACCCGGAGGTTTATACCAACTGCCGAAAAACGAGTTTTTCGGCAGAATAACATCCGGGCTGCATGCCTCCCTGCGGTCGACACTTGCCCGGATCAAGGTATTTTTTCCGCCGTACATGCCGCCGGAAAAAATGTGATTTAATTTTTACAGCGCATCGAAAGGTTTCTTCTCTTTTTCATAGGAAAAAACGGGTTTGCCCTTAGAACCCGAAGTACTCTTTCGCGTTTTTCCAGCAGACCCCCTCGACAATCCCGGTGAGCGCCTCCCAGTCCTGGGGGTACTCCTCCTTTTCGGCCATCTCCCCAACGAAATCGCAGAGGATCCGTCTGAAATAGTCGTGCCGGGCGTAGGAGAGGAAGCTCCGGGAATCGGTCAGCATCCCGATAAAGTTCCCCAGCACCCCCTGTTCGGCATACGACTGGAGCTGTTCCCGCATCCCCCTGGCGTTGTCGTTAAACCACCAGGCGGCCCCATGCTGCACCTTCGAGCGCACCCCTTCCCCGGGGAAGGCGGGGGCGAGGACATCGAGGGCGGCGTTGTCGCCGGGGTTTAAGCTGTAGAGCACCGTCTTCGGCAGCGCCCCGCCGGCGTCCAGCATATCCAGGAAGCTGTACAGCTTGTCAACCGACACCGCCCCGCCGATCCCGTCGAACCCGGTGTCCGCCCCGAGGGCTTTAAATGCCCGGGAATTGCGGTTGCGGGTGACGCCGAGGTGCAGCTGCATTGCCCAGCCCCGCCTGGCGTACTCCCGCCCGAGGAAAGCGAGCAGGAAAGTCTTGTACCCCTCGGTTTCGGTATCGGAGAGCGGTTCCCCCCGCAGCGCCTTCTGATAAACGGCGTCCGCCTCCTCTTCCGTCACCGGCCGGAAGGGGATATCCGCCATCCCGTGGTCGGACAAACGGCAGCCGTTCGCGGCGAAATGGTCCATCCGCCGCTTCAATATCCCGCAGAGCCCGCCGATTGTA
>DVHA01000237.1 GCA_018712425.1 Candidatus Faecivivens stercoravium
GAAAAACCGGCCGTTTTTCTTTGCCTTCCGGCCCTTTTTGCGGGTGTAGGCCGCCCCTTCGGTGTACCGCACCGCCTCGACCGGCGAGACGCTCCCGGCGAGTCTGGCCGGGCGGCGGCAGGAGATGAGGACGGTGAGGATGGCAAACACCGCGGCAAAGAGGAAGATGACGGGATTGGCCGACGCCGCCTCGGCCGAGACCAGCTCCCGCGTGACCGTCGGGGCGATGAGGTAGCCGATCACCCACCCGATCAGCAGCCCCGCCGGCAGCCCCGCGCAGCAGAGGACGAGGGCCTGCAGCCGCACCATCCGCCCCAGCTGCCGCCTGGTGGCACCGATGGTCTTTAAAAGGCCGTAAAACCGGATATCCTCCCCGACGGCAATCTGGAAGACGTTATAGATAATCAGGTAGCCGGTCAGGGCGATGAAGATGGCCCCGGCCGCCCCGGCTCCCAGGATGCCCAGCGTATCCCCCGACGTCACCTGCGCCTGGGTGTAGCCCCAGTTGACGCCGTAGGAGATGTAGCCCTCCGCCGACGGGTCATCCCCCTGGTAGCCGCGGCTCTCCAGGATCTTTTCCATCTCCCCCGCGATATCGGCCGGATGCGCCAGCATCACGTCCAGCGACCATTTCCCGGCGTTCTCGTACCGGTCTGCACCGGCCCCGCCCGCCTTTTCCAGCAGCTCCGCCGCCCGGCTCTGGGGGACAAAGAGGAAGGAGAAGTTGCTCCCGGGCTCGGCCTCCCACCAGCCGGAGAGGGTGAAGGTCTCCTCGAGGGTGACGCCGTTCACCTCGACCGGGACGGTGAACCGGGCCCCCAGCTCCGGCTCCACCCCGATGACCGCGAGGAACTGGCTGTCGGCCGCCGCCTCATCCGTCCCTTCCGCCGGGAGGGAACCGGTGGTGGGGGTCGAATACATCATTTCGGCGTCGGACGCGTCCACATAGTCGACCTCGGTGTAGATGCGGTTTTTGTATTCGCCGCCCAGCTGCCCGGCGTACTGCCGGACGCCGTACCGGGCGATGCCGGAAGCATTTTTGAGGATATCCACCTCTTCCGCCGTCAGCGACTTGAAGGAGCCGTGAGAATATCCGCCCGCCTGGCGGAAGTTGGACTGCTGGAAGCCGTCGTTGACCGACAGGAGGATGGTAAAGAGGGAGGTAAACAAGAGGGCCGTCAGCCCGATGGCCAGCGCCGCGACGATGCTCCGGCTCCGTTCGGCGGCGATTTTGCGCAGGGTCAGTTTCCGGATGACCTTCCCGTTTTTGACTTTCATCCTGCCCGCCCCCTTACTCGGTAAAAATGCGGCCGTCTTCAATCCGGATAATCCGGTCGGCCAGCTGGGCGATCTCCTCGTTGTGGGTGATCATGACAATCGTCTGGCAGAAGCGGCGGCTGGTCACCTTCAGGAGGGAGAGAACGTCCTGGCTGGTGCGGCTGTCGAGGTTGCCGGTCGGCTCGTCGGCCAGCAGCAGGGCCGGTTTGGCGGCGAGGGCGCGGGCGATGGCCACCCGCTGCTGCTGCCCGCCGGAGAGCTGGGAGGGGAGGCTCCCGAGCCGCGACTCCAGCCCCAGCGTCTCGATCACCTGCCCGAGGTACCCCTCGTCCGGCGTCCCGCCGTCCAGCTGGACCGGCAGCAGCACGTTTTCATAGACCGACAGCACCGGGACGAGGTTATACGCCTGGAAGACAAAGCCGATCTTCCGGCGGCGGAAGATGGTCAGCGCCTCGTCCTTCATCGAGAAGAGGGACTGCCCGGCGATCCAGACCTCGCCGGACGTCGGCCGGTCCAGCCCGCCCAGCATATGGAGCAGGGTCGACTTGCCCGAGCCGGAGCTGCCGACGACGGCGACAAACTCCCCTTCCTCGACCGAGAGGCTGACGCCGTCCAGCGCCCGCACCTCGGTTTCGCCGCTGCCGTAAATTTTTCTCAGGTTTTCGGTTTTGACAATCATGGGGGAACCTCCTTTGGATTCTGGGGTAGTTTCAGGCGGGGCGATCTGACGTTATGAGAACAATATAGACCTTTTACGCGTCCAAATAGCGTCCCGAAGACCGTTCGCTTGACGAACGGTCTCACGCGTGAAGGGCGGGTATCTCACGCCGCGTCGGACAGCGGGTCCAGGGCCCGCGAGGGTCCTGGCGGATGGGGGAGGCAGAGCCTTTGGTCCATCAAAGTGAAACTTTGTCGCTGCCATAAGGGCAGCGAAATAAACATCTCATTGCCCATTAAAAAGCCCCGAAAGTCCGTCTTTGTACCCTCTGTTATCAGGATACCACACGGTTCTTTCGGGGCGCTTTCCAGAATCTTTCAGTTTTGCAAGGATTCCCGCTTTTCCCGCGGGAGGTAGATCGAAAACCGGCTCCCTTCCCCCACCCGGCTCTCGACCTTGAGGTACCCGCCCTCCCCGGCGGCGATCTCCCGGGCGAGGTAGAGCCCGAGCCCGCTCCCGGGGACCTTTTCGGCCGCCGGGGCGCGGTAAAACCGCCGGAAGATCTTCGGGTGTTCGCTCTCGGGGATGCCGGGGCCGGTGTCCGAGACGGTGACCCGGCAGAAAAGCTCATACGACCGCACCGATACCGCCACCGACCCGCCTGACGGGGTGTACTTGACGGCGTTGTCGATGAGGTTGCAAAGGGCCTCTTCGGTCCATCTGGGGTCGAAGACCGCTTCGGCGTCCTCCTCCCCCATCTTCAGCGCAATCCTCTTTGCCCGGGCCGCCGGGGCGTACTGGGAGGCCGCCCGCCGGATGAGCGGCAGGAGCCTCCCCCGCTCCGGCTGCAAAGCGATGATCCCCGCCTCCAGCCGGGATGCCTTAAAGAGAGCACCGGTCAGCGACTCCAGCTTGTCCCCCTGGGCGAGCAGCGCCCGGACACAGGGCGCCGCCCCCTCGGGGAGCGGCTGTTCCTCCAGCAGCTGGGCGTAGAGCCGGATATTGGCAACCGGCGTCCGCACCTGGTGGGCGATGTCGGAGATCAGCTGGGCCACCCGCCCCTGCTCCTCCTCCAGCTTCCGGTCGGCCGCCGCCCGGCCGGAGAGGTACTGGGCAAACCGGGCTTCAAAGGCGGAAAGGGTCGTTTCGTCGAACTGCCGCTCGGAAAAACTGCCGTTCATCGCCCGGCGGAGCATCTCCTTCAGCTTCCGCAGCTGCCGGGCGGCCATCACCCGCTGGCAGACCCCGAACACCAGCCCCGCAAGCCCAATCGCGAGGCTCACCCCCACAACCACCGCCGTCATGACCAGCTGTACCCGACGCCGTAGACGGTCTTCAGGT
>DVHA01000238.1 GCA_018712425.1 Candidatus Faecivivens stercoravium
GCAAACCTCGGCTACAGGATGAAGGCGATGGCCCCGCGGATTACCGACGACGGCCACATCGTCTTAAAACGGGCCCGCCACCCGCTGATCGACCCCCAGAAGGTGGTGCCGATCGACTTCGCGCTGGGCGACGACTACACCACCCTCGTCATCACCGGCCCGAACACCGGCGGCAAGACGGTCACGCTGAAGACGGCGGGGCTTTTAACGCTGATGGCGATGTGTGGGCTGCTCATCCCGGCGGCCGACGGGTCTTCCATCTCGGTCTTTGAGGACATCTTGGTCGACATCGGCGACGAACAGTCGATCGAGCAGTCCCTTTCGACCTTCTCGGCCCACATGGTCAACCTGGTCAGCATCCTGAATGTCGCCACCTACACCTCCCTTGTCATCATCGACGAGCTGGGCTCCGGCACCGACCCGGTCGAGGGCGCGGCGCTGGCGGTGGCCATCCTCGAGAAGCTGCGGATGCGGGGGGCGAAGGTGGCGGTCACCTCCCACTACGCCGAGCTGAAGATGTACGCCCTCCAGACCGACAAGGTGGAAAACGCCTGCTGTGAATTTAACGTCGAGACGTTAACCCCCACCTACCGGCTGCTGATCGGCGTCCCCGGCAAGTCCAACGCCTTCGCCATCTCCCGCCGGCTCGGCTTGGACGAGGACATCATCCAGAATGCCAGCGAGCTGGTCGAAGGGGACAACCGGCGGTTTGAAGAGATTGTCGACTCCCTCGAGGCCTCCCGCCAGCGGTACGAAGAGCTGGCCAAATCGGTCGAGGAAGAAAAGCGGGAAATCGACCGGGAGAAGGCGGAGATCGACGCCTATAAAGAGCGCCTGGAAAAAGAGCGGGGCAAGGCCGAGGAAAAGGCAAGGCTCGAAGCCCAGGCGATTGTCCGGGACGTCCAGCGGCAGGCCGACGGGGTGCTCCAGGAACTCTCCCGGATCCGCAAGCTCAAGGACTCCGGCGAGATCGGGCGGCTGATTGCCGAGGCCCGCGGGACGGTCAAAGGCGGCATCGGGCGGATGCACGACGCCGCCAACCCCATCCACGAGCGGACCAACGAGGGCTACACCCTCCCCCGGGCGCTGAAGGCGGGCGACATCGTCCAGATCTACGACATCGACAAGGAAGCGGTTGTCCTAAAGCCCGCCGACAAAAACGGGATGGTGCTGGTGCAGGCCGGGATTTTGAAGTCCCGGGTGCCGGTCGGCAACCTGCGGCTTTTAAATAAGGACAAGGATAAGGTCAAAGTGGACGGCAAATCCCCCGCCAAATCCGGCAGCGTCCGGACGGCCGGCGTCTCCAGAGGCGGCCGGGCGCTCCGGGGCGGGCTCCCTGAGATCGACCTCCGGGGGATGAACGCCGAGGAAGCGCTCCTCGAAGTCGACCAGTTTATCGACTCCTGCGTCCTGTCGGGCGTCCACCAGGTGACGATCATCCACGGCAAGGGCACCGGCGTCCTCCGGGAGGCGGTGCAGCAGCACCTGAAAAAGCATAAGAGCGTCAAAAGCTTCCGGCTGGGGGCCTACGGCGAAGGGGAAACCGGCGTGACGATCGCCGAACTCAAATAATTTTCCCGCATTTTACCGAAAGTTTTGTTGCGCCGGGCGGGGAATTATGATATAATGAGTCTGATGAAGACATATTGGGGCCGGACTCCGGCCCGGCTGACAAACATCATGCGGCCGCTTGTTTCCGGCCGCGAGGGAGGATATGCAGATATGAAAAAAGTGCAGATCCTGCTTCAGGACATGAAGCGGGCACAGCAGCTGGCCGATTTCCTGACGCCGATCCCCGGGGACTTTTTCCTGGTTTCCGGCTCGTCGGTCGCCAACGCCAAAAGCTTGATCGGCATCCTGGCGCTCAAGATGGGCGAACCGGTGGAGCTGCGGATCGTCGGCTGTTCGAAAGAGGACGAAGAAAAGGTGCTGGACAAGCTCCGCGACGGGTTCCTGCTCTGATTTTTGGGCATTTTTTGGGTGCTGCGCACGCTTCGTTATCAGCGGCAAAGCTGTGGGCAGCTTCGAAAGTACGGGGAGTGGGCGCCTGGGAAAGGGCTCTGCCCTCTCCACTCCCGCGATTTTTTGAAAAAAATCGAGTAAAACTTTTGATTCTTCGCCCCTTTCTGCGTGACGTTGGCGCCGGCGCCGGTTTTGACGTCCCGGCAGATTGATTTTTGGACAACCAGTGCCAGTATATCGCGCGGATATACTGGCATTTTGTTTATCCGTTTTCAGTTTTCCCGGACGCTCTCCCAGTGCCGGCGCTGCAAAGCCTCGTCGGCGGCGGTTTTGCGGATGATCTCGTGGAGCAGCCGGTCGAGCGGGCTCCCCTCCCGGTAGTCAGCGGGGGCGATGTACCCGACCCGGTCCTCCCGGAGCAGCTTTTTCACCTTCTCTTTGCCGGAAACCGGGTCGTAGACGCCGATCGAATGGCCGCCGTAGGAGTTGACCACCTTCATGCAGGGGATATCGGTATCGCTATCCCCGAGGTAGACCATATTGCGGAAGGGGACGCGGATCTGGCCGTCGGGGAAGTAGTCGTTGACCCGGGTGTCGTTGACGTCCAGCACCCCCTTCTTAATCCGGAAGAGGAACTGGGTCTTGCTGGTGTAGTTGATCGCCTGGGCGGGCCAGCGGGCGACCCCGTCCGGGCCGAAGTAAAAAGCGCTGGCGAACACCGCGTCGAAGGCATGGTTTTTGTAAAGGGAGGTCCCCTCGATCATCTCTTTGAGGCCGGAGGAGAGGATGTAGTGTTCGACCTTCACCCCCTGTTCCCGGCCGTAAGCCCGCATCCGGCCAAACCACCCTTCGACCCCGGGGTAAAGCTCCACCCGGCTGCCGTAATCCTGGAGCGCCTCCCGGGTCAGGACGAGCTTCCGCTCCTTTGCCTTTTCGGCCATCAGGTACATATAGGCGAGGTTGGAATCCATTTCATTTTCGGCGGCCAGGCGGTTGGATTCATCCCAGAAGGCGTCCACCTCGCAGCCGACGTCCTGGATATACCCCTGGGCCTGCATATTGTCGGGGGAAAGGGTCTTGTCGAAGTCGTAGCAGACGGCGAGAACCGGCTGGTTGTCCTGTAATGGCGTCATAATGCCCCTCCTTAAATGCTTAATGAACAATTTGCATAGCAATAATATATATTTTTTCTGGAACGCTGCAACTGATGCTGGCGCCAAAGTCACGAAGGAACCTGCCGCATAAAAAGTTTAGGGTCCAGCCCTTTTTAAAGGGCTGGCGGGAGTGGAGAGGGCAGAGCCCTTTCCCAGGCACTCAGTCCCCGTACTTCCAAAACTGTCCACAGCTTTGCCACTGATAACGAAGCGTGCGCAGCACTCAAAAAATAATCCTATAAAATTGTCCCTATATTTTCATTATAATGCAAATAAATGAACGGAATAAAAGTTTGATGTAAACCGGCGGTAAAATTTCCGGCCGCCGCGGCGGATAGAAAGGATGTTGCAGATGCGCTGCTATATTGGTTTTGACCTTGGCGGGAGCAGTATGAAAACCGGGATTGTCACCGAAAATGCGGAGGTGCTGGCCCATCAGAAATACCCGGTCCCGGAGAGTTTCGAGGCGCTTTTGGACCTTTTGGAACGGCTGACCCGGAAAGCTATGGCAGAATACGGTGTTCTGGGGGCGGCGATCTCGTCCGCCGGCTGCATCGACCCGGCGGACGGGACGGTGCACGGCTGGATGGCCCCTTCCCTCCTCTGCCTGCGGGGGCGGACCTTTTACGACCTGCGGCCCCGGCTCCCGGTTCCCGTCCGGGCGGAAAAGGACAGCGTGG
>DVHA01000239.1 GCA_018712425.1 Candidatus Faecivivens stercoravium
CTTTCCCGGTATATGGCCTTCTGCGGGGTGCTCAGCATCGGCGGGTATGTCCTCGCCTCCCTCGGTCTGCCGCTGCTGGGGATGCTGGGGTGCGGCGTCTGCGGGTTCGCGGTCGGCGTCCTCTGGCCCGGCACCTTCTCGGCGGCCGCCGCGGCCCTCCCGGCCGGGGGGACCGCGATGTACGCCTTCCTGGCGCTGGCGGGCGACCTCGGGTGCGCTTCCGGCCCGGCGGCGGCGGGGGCGGTCGCCGATGCGTCCGGCGGGAATTTGCAGCCGGCGATGGCTTTTTCGGTGGTGTTCCCGGTGATGCTGCTGGTTGGCATCTGGCTTTACCGGCGGACGGCGGAGAGAGGATAAAGGTGGAATGCCGGGTAAACCCCGGCATTTTTGTATGGTATGGTGCTGCGCACGCTTCGTTATCAGTGGCAAAGCTGTGGTTAGCTTCGGAAGTACGGTAGGTGAGCGCCTGGGAAGGGGCTCTGCCCCTTCCAGTCCCGCCAACCCTTTAAAAAGGGTTGGATCCTAAACTTTATTTGCCAAACGCCGTTCCCGCGAGACAGTGCCCAGCAGTCAGGACGCTCCGGCCCCGCGGGGCGGAAATATAAACCCCGTGTAAAATTCCGGAAAAGCCCTTTTCCTTGCGAAAAGAGTGTGCTATAATATCCTGTTGGAAGAAACTGTCGGAAGGAGGGGGAAGGATGAAGCTGAATACCCTGGGGATCGCCCACCAGTTCCTCGCGGCCCGGGTGCCGGAAGGGGGGCTGTGCATCGACGGGACGATGGGCAGGGGGAAGGACACCGCCTTCCTCTGCCAGCTGGTCGGCCCGGAAGGGAAGGTCATCGCCTTCGACATCCAGGAGGAGGCGCTTGCCTCCACCGACGCCCTCCTCCGGGAAAAGGGGCTGCGGGAAAGGGCGGAGCTGCGGCTGGAGAGCCATACCGAAATGGACCAGTGCGCGGCGCCGGGGACGGTGGACGCGGTGGTCTTCAACTTCGGCTACCTGCCGGGGGGCGACCACAAGATTTTCACCCATCCCGACACCAGCATCCAGGCGATTGGAAAGGCGCTGGGCCTGCTAAAGGAGGGCGGCTGCGTCGCCGCCTGCATCTACCACGGGGGCGACACCGGGTATGAGGAGCGGGACGCGCTGCTAGAGTACCTCTCGGGCATCGACCCCAAACGGTACACCGTCATCGTCGCCGATTTCCGCAACCGGCCGGGCGACCCGCCGATCGCGGCGTTTATCCTTAAGGCGGTCTGAAAGGGGGAGGCCGGTGGCCGGGAAAAAGTTTTGGGAAAAGCTCTCCCCGCGGGCAAAACAGCGGCTGCGGGTTGCGGTATGGGTCGTGATCGGCATCGCCGTGCTGGCGCTCATGCTTTTGCTGCTCCGGGGGGCGGAACTGCTCCACGACCTGTTCCGGGCGGGGCTCCGGGACGTGTACTATAACTGAACCTGTTCAAAAAGACGGAAAGGGGACGGCGATTTAAGATGGTCGCGACGATTGTGCTGATTGTAATCCTGCTGCTGGCGGGGCTGTTTCTTTTCCTGGTGGCGCCGGGGAAACGGCGGGATACCGGGAAGTTTGAGCGGAAGGCGTTCGCCCACCGCGGACTGCACGACAACCCGGGCGGCATCCCGGAAAACTCGCTGGCGGCCTTCCGGCGGGCGCGGGCCCACGGGTATGGGGTCGAGCTGGATGTCCAGCTTTCAAAGGACGGGCAGGTGGTCGTCTTCCACGACGACACCCTCGACCGGGTCTGCGGGGTACCGGGGCACCTCTATGAAAAGGACTATGCCGAACTGAAGCGGCTGCGGCTGCTGGGCACCGACGAGCGGATCCCCCTCTTTTCCGAAGTGCTGGCGGCGCTGGACGGGATGCCGGTCATCTGCGAGATCAAGGTCCCCGCGGGGCAGGACGCGGCCGAAATCTGCGCCAAAGCGGCCCCGTTTATTGACGGGTACAAAGGGGACATCTGCATGGAGTCCTTTAACCCCAAAGCGGTGCAGTGGTTCCGGAAAAACCGCCCCGACCTGGTGCGGGGGCAGCTGACGATGAACTTTATGAAAGAGCCCTGCGGCGAACCGCTGCTTACCCGGATTGCCATGAGCCATCTGCTGGTCAACGTCCTCGGGCGGCCGGACTTTATCGCCTATGGTGACTACACTGGGGATACAGTAGGGTTTGCGCTCTGCCGGCTGTTCCACCCGATGCTGGCGGCCTGGACCGTCACCTCCCAGGAGCAGCAGGACCAGCTCAAAAACCGTTACCATACGGTTATTTTTGAACAATACCTCGCCCAGTAAGGAGAAGAGATGCGGATACTGATTATCGACGGACAGGGGGGCCGGATCGGCCGGGCGCTGATCGAGGCGGCCCTGAAGGAGCTGCCGGAGGCGGAGGTCGCCGCCATCGGCACCAACGCCATCGCCACCTCGAATATGCTCAAAAGCGGGGTCAAAGAGGCCGCCACCGGCGAATATCCGGTGGTCTTAAACGCCCCGAAGGCGGATTTCATCCTCGGGCCGGTCGGGATTATCGCCGCCGGGTCGCTGATGGGGGAGGTCACCCCGGAGATGGCCCGGGCGGTCGGGCTCTCGGGGGCCAAAAAGGTGCTGGTCCCGATGAACCGCTGCGAGACGCTGATCGCCGGGATGCCGGATACGCCGGTCGGGGAACTGGTGAAGAGCGCGGTCGAGATGGTGAAGCGGGAGGTAAAGCGGTAATTGATTTGAGCATTTTTTGGGTGCTGCTGCACGCCGGTCTTGCTTCGCAAGCCCTTAGAAAATTGTTTGCGGGCCGTACGGCATGGCCCGCATTTCGTGCAAAGCACGAAACCATAATTTTCTGAGGTTGTTACTTTTCAGGAAAGTAAGCGATACGCTAGAACGGTGAATAGAGGTTCAACCTGTGAAAAAGCGCGGTTTCCCGCTTGCGGGAAATGCCGGCCAAGCCGTACGGCCGGCAAGCGG
>DVHA01000240.1 GCA_018712425.1 Candidatus Faecivivens stercoravium
TCAAGCCCTTTTTAAAGGGCTTGCGGGAATGGAAGGGGCAGAGCCCCTTCCCAGGCACTCCGTTACCGTGCTTCCGAAGCTGACCACAGCTTTGCCACTGATAACGAAGCGTGCGCAGCACCCAAAAAATACTCAAAAAAGACTTTTTCGACAAGCTGAAACCGCCGGGAGTTTACAGAAAACTCCCGGCGGTTTTGTTTTGATTGAAGGCTTTACCCGTTTACCGTCTGAAAGGGGAAGTTATCCACCGGCTGATACCGGCCGTCCAGTTCATCTGCCGTCCGGCAGAAGTACTGGCGGGTAGAGCCCGCCCGCAGGTCGGCGGCCGGGTCGAAGATGTAGGCGGAATCCCCCACCGCCACTGTGACCCAGCTGGAGCTGCGGCCGTTCTGCTGGGAGCTGCCGGAGAAAACAATCCCTTCGGTGACCGCCGCGTCAAAGCCCGCCGCCCGCAAAAGTGCTGCCAGCGCCGCGGCGAAGTGTTCCTCGGTCCCCTTGCCGCCCGAAAGCAGCAGCCGGGCGTTGTACTCCGGCCCGTCAAAATAGAGGCCCAGCAGTTCCGACATCGACAGGCCGCTTACATCCTCCGCCTCCGGCGTGCCGTAGCTGAGGGTCAGCAGGTAGTTGTAGATGGCGGCGGCTTTGTCATAGCCGCTCATGCTGTCTGTGATCTGTTCCGCCATCCAGCTGTTCACCAGCTGGTTCAGTTCGGAATCGGCGGTCGACTGCGGCGTGAGGGCTGCGCCGTCCAGCACCGTCCGGATGGCCGCCAGGTCGGGTGCCGGGATGCCGGAGCCGTCCCCCACCATCGCGCCGGAATCGTCAAAGGTGTAGGCTACCCCGTCAATGGTCCGCTCACCGGTCACCATATGGCCGCTTTCGTCCATGTAGTACCAGGTGGAGCCGACCTGCCGCCAGCCGGTGGCCATCCGGCCGCCGCCGTCCAGATAATACCAGCAGCCGCCGTTTTGCAGCCAGCCGGTCTGCATCGCCCCGCCGCCGTTTAAAAAGTACCAGCCGTCCGGGAGCTGTAACCAGCCGGTCTGCATGACGCCGTTTTCGTCCAGATAGTACCAGGTGGAGCCCACCTGCTGCCAGCCGGTGAGCATATAGCCGCTTTCGTCAAATAAGTACCAGCTGCCGTCGATCTGGGCAAAGCCGTCCGACGGGTAGCTGCCGTCCGCATAACTGTACCACCAGTCCCCGCCATCGGCCTGCTGCCAGGCGGCGGAAACCGGAAGGGCGGCCGTGATCGCCGCGGCCGAGAGCAGAAGCCCTGCCGCAATCCTCTTCCATAATCCTTTCATATCTCTCTCCTTTATGCGCGTCTCTCTGTCCCTAGGTTTTGCTTATCAATAGAACGAGGGCCGCAGTTTGGACCGCGGCCCTCATACAAAACAGAATCAGCGGATAATCAGGCTGGAGCCGGTCATCTCAGCCGGTTTTTCGATGCCGAGGATGTCCAGCATCGTCGGGGCCAGGTCAGCCAGCCGGCCGCCGGAACGGAGTTCCTTGCAGTCGTCGCAGCCGGCGAGGATCAGCGGGACCAGGTTGGTGGTGTGGGCGGTGAACGGGGAACCGTCCAGCTCGCTCATCTTCTCCGCGGTGCCGTGGTCGGCGGTGATCAGCACGGCGCCGCCTTTGGCGAGGATCGCGTCCACCGTCCGGCCGACGCAGGTGTCGACCGCTTCGACCGCCTTGACGGCCGCGTCGAAGATACCGGTGTGGCCGACCATGTCGCAGTTGGCCCAGTTGAGGATGATGGTGTCGTATTTATCCGACTCGATCGCCTCAACCACCTTATCGGTGACGCCGTAGGCGCTCATCTCCGGCTTTAAGTCGAAGGTGGGGACGTCGGGGGACGGGACCAGGATCCGGTCCTCGCCCTCGAAGGTCTTTTCCTCGCCGCCGTTGAAGAAGAAGGTGACGTGGGCGTACTTCTGGGTCTCGGCAATCCGCAGCTGGGTCATGCCGTGCTCGGCGATGATCTCGCCGTAGGTATGGGTCAGCGCTTCGGGCGGATAGGCCACCTCGACGTTCGGCATCGTCGCGTCGTACTGCGCCATGCAGACGTAGTGGAGCTTGAAGAAGCCCTTCTTCCGCTCAAAGCCGGTGAAGTCGGGGTCGACGTAGGCACGGGTGATCTGGCGGGCACGGTCGGGACGGAAGTTGAAGAAGACGACCGAGTCGTTTTCCTTGATCATCCCATCGTGGTCGACGACGGTCGGGAGCATGAACTCGTCGGTGACGCCGTTCTTATAGCTGTCCTCGATCGCGGCGACCGGGCAGGAAGCCTCGACCCCTTCGCCATAGACCATCGCGGCGTAAGCCTTTTCAACACGGTCCCAGGCGTTGTCGCGGTCCATCGCGTAGTAACGGCCGCTGATGGTCGCCACCTTGCCGACGCCGATTTTCCCGATCTCCCCGACCAGCTCTTTCATAAAGCCGGCAGCGGAAGACGGCGGCTCGTCGCGGCCGTCGAGGAAGGCATGGACATAGACCTTCTCAAGGCCGAACCGCTTGGCCATCTCGAGGAGGCCGTAGAGGTGCTCCTGGTGGGAATGGACGCCGCCGGGAGAGAGCAGGCCCATCAGGTGGAGGGCGCCGCCGTGCGCTTTCGCGTTTTCCATCGAGCGGACCAGGGCGGGGTTCTTAAAGAAGGTACCGTCCTGGATGTCTTTGGTGATCTTGACCAGCATCTGGTAGACGACCCGGCCGGCGCCGATGTTGGTGTGGCCGACCTCCGAGTTGCCCATCTGCCCGTCCGGCAGGCCGACGTCGAGGCCGGAAGCGCCGATCATCGTATAGGGGCAGCTGGCAAACAGCTTATCCAGATTCGGGGTTTTCGCCGCAGCGATCGCGTTGCTGAATTTGGACAGGTTCACGCCGAAACCGTCCATAATCAGCAGCGCTACAGGTTTCTTTGCCATTTTAAAACTCCTTTCCATCGCCCCATCGGGGCGAAAACGGTCCCCGGGAGGTCCCGGGAACCGCCTGCCGAGGGGAATTGCCCCTCATCAAAGTATCAGCCGTTGGTCGCAGCGGCGACGATGGTGGCAAAGTCGGGGGCTTTCAGGGAAGCGCCGCCGATCAGGCCGCCGTCAACGTCGGGCTGGGCCAGCAGTTCTTCTGCGTTTTTCGCGTTCATCGAGCCGCCGTACTGGATGGTGGTCGCTTCGGCGACTTCCGCACCGTACAGGGAGGCGAGGGTCGAACGGATCAGCGCACATACTTCATTGGCCTGCTCGGCGGTAGCGGTCTTACCGGTGCCGATGGCCCAGACGGGCTCGTAGGCGATGATGACGTTCTTCATCTCTTCGGCGGTGACGTCTTTCAGGGCGATCTTGGTCTGCATCGCGACCAGCTCGGCGGTGATGCCGTTCTCGCGGTCTTTGAGCATCTCGCCGACACAGACGATCGGCTTCAGGCCGGCAGCCAGGGCCGCGCGGACCCGCTTGTTGACGGTCTCGTCGGTCTCGCCGAAGTACTGGCGGCGCTCGGAGTGGCCGAGGACGACATACTCGACGCCCATCTCGGTCAGCATCTCGGCAGAGATCTCGCCGGTGAACGCGCCGGATTTTTCAAAATGGCAGTTTTCCGCACCGACCTTGACGTTGGAGCCTTTGGTGGCTTCCAGCGCGGTTTCCAGGTTGGTGAAGGGGACGCAGCAGATGACTTCGCAGCCGGCGTCTTTAACCAGGGGCTTGATCGCCTCGATCAGTTCCTTCGCTTCGGGGCGGGTTTTGTTCATCTTCCAGTTGCCGGCAATGACGGCTTTTCTAACAGCTTTGTTCATGGGTATACTCTCCTTTTTGCTTTCCAGCGTGATAAAACGCTTCGTTTGCTGAGCTTAATCCTGCGGGGACGGACGCCGGCATAAAAAGTTTAGGATCAAACCCTTTTTAAAGGGTTTGCGGGAGTGGAGGGGGCAGAGCCCCTTCCCAGGCGCTCGCTTTCTGTACTTCCGAAGTTGACCACAGCTGCTCCGCTTATCAGCGAAGTGTGCGCAGCACCCAAAACATAATCCTAAAAAGGAATCTGCCAACGTCACAAAAGGAAAAGGCTCTCGCCCGCCCAAACTGGCGGACGGGAGCCCTCAGGTTTTTGCTTATTTGTCGTTGATGCAGGCGATGCCGGGGAGGACCTTGCCTTCGAGGAACTCGAGGGAAGCGCCGCCGCCGGTCGAGATGTGGGTCATCTTATCGCCGAAGCCGAAGCTGTTGACAGCCGCAGCCGAGTCGCCGCCGCCGATAATGGTGGTGGCATCGGTGTCCGCCAGCGCCTGGGCAACCGCGAAGGTGCCTT
>DVHA01000024.1 GCA_018712425.1 Candidatus Faecivivens stercoravium
TCGGCGATCTTCTCAAAGCCCGCGATGTTGGCGCCGGCGACGAGGTTGCCCTCCATGCCGTACTTCTTGGCCGCGTCGTAGGAGTTGTGGAAGATGGTGACCATGATGTCCTTCAGGCGGGAGTCGACCTCTTCAAAGGTCCAGGACAGCCGCAGCGAGTTCTGGCTCATCTCCAGGCCGGAAACCGCAACGCCGCCGGCGTTGGATGCCTTGGCCGGCGCAAACAGCACGCCCGCCTTCTGGAAGGCTTCAATGGCGCCGGGGGTGGAAGGCATGTTGGCGCCCTCGGCAACCGCCATGACGCCGTTCGCGATCAGGGCCTTTGCCGATTCCTCATCCAGCTCGTTCTGGGTCGCGCAGGGCAGGGCGATGTCGCACTTGATGGTCCAGATGCCCTTGCAGCCCTCGGTGTAGGTGGAACCGGGGACCCGCTCGGCGTATTCCTTAATACGGCCTCTCTCCACCTCTTTGATCTGCTTGACGACGTCGAGGCTGATGCCGTTCGGGTCATAAACATAGCCGTTGGAGTCGGACATCGCGACAACCTTGCCGCCCAGCTCGGTCGCCTTCTGGCACGCGTAGATCGCGACGTTGCCGGAGCCGGAGATGACGACCGTCTTGCCCGCGAAGGAGTCGTTCTTCATGCAGGAGAGCATTTCCTGGGTATAGTAGCACAGGCCGTAGCCGGTCGCCTCGGTCCGGGCCAGCGAACCGCCGTAGGTCAGGCCCTTGCCGGTCAGGACGCCGGTGAACTCGTTGCGGATCCGCTTATACTGGCCGTACATGTAGCCGATCTCCCGGCCGCCGACGCCGATATCGCCCGCGGGGACGTCGGTGTTCGGGCCGATGTGGCGCTGCAGCTCGGTCATGAACGACTGGCAGAAGCGCATGATCTCCATGTCCGATTTGCCCTTGGGGTCGAAATCGGAACCGCCCTTGCCGCCGCCCATCGGGAGGGTGGTCAGCGCATTCTTAAAGCACTGCTCGAAGCCGAGGAACTTGATAACCGAGGTGCAGACGGTCGGGTGCAGCCGCAGGCCACCCTTGTAGGGCCCGATCGCCGAGTTGAACTCGACCCGGTAGCCGCGGTTGACCCGCACGCTGCCATTGTCGTCCACCCACGGCACCCGGAACTGAATGAACCGCTCCGGCTCGACAATCCGGCCGACGATGTTCAGCTTCTCGATCTCGGGCCTCGCCTCGACGACCGGCTCCAGCGACTCCAGGACCTCGGTGACCGCCTGGATAAACTCGGGTTCCCCGGCGTCCCGTCTCTCAACTTCGGCCAGCACGCCTTTTAAGTACGCATTCTTCAATCCCATGTTCATTTCCTCCTTTAGTTCTCACCGGCTGTCATACAGCACGGCATGTAATCATATTATACACCCATTTGCCGGGAATTGCAATATTTTTTTTAGCTTCCGTCAAAATTTTTCTTTTTGTTTTCAAATTTGCCCTGCCCCTTCCCCCCTGCCGCCGCCAAAAGCCGGAAAAACCGCCCGCAGAAGGGCTTCCGGGCGGTTTTGGGCTGCCGGGGCCCCTTCTGCGGGCGGCGGGACATCATTCGGTTAAAGCGTCAAATATTTTGCAGGTTTATCCCCTTATCCTGCATCCCGGGCGTGCCCGGCCGCCTCTTCCCGCGACAGGCGGTCGGCCAGGAAACGGGAAAAAAGGCCGAAAGCGGCCCATTCATACGGAAGCACAAACACAGCCGGCGCGATAAAAATGAGCAGGAGCGTACAGGGAATAAAGGAGAGCGCCATCGTAAACAGCTCCCCGCGGAACCCTTTTGTCGCCCGCACCGAACGGGCGGCCGACCGCAGCACCCCGCCCTGTTCCCCCGACGCGAGGAAAAAGGGGGCCGGGATAAACCGGACCATAAAATACCCCGCAAACAGCACCCCCGCCGCCAGCAGCAGGAAAGCGAGGGCCAGCAGGGCGATTTTGAGGATCGCCGCCCGGCCGGTGCTGCCGGGGAGGCCGAGGGTAAAATAAATGAGCCCCGCCCCCGGCAGCAGCCCAACCCCCGCCGAAAGGAGCGACACCCCGCCCAGCAGGACCAGCATCCCCACCGAACGGGCCCACAGCTTCAGGTCCTGCAGCGGCTGGAAGATTTCCCGGAGGCTCGCCTCCTCCCCGGAGGTGAGCCGGTAAAGGAAGGCCAGATACCCCAGGATAAGCGGCGAGAGCAGCACCCCCGCCGGGATGAGCATCAGCCCGTCCAGGGCAAGCCGCCCGAGGTCTATCCGCAGCGTCCCCGCTTCCAGCCAGACCCCCCGGGCCGGGAGGCCCAGTTCCCCGCCGATAATCTGTGTGAGCAGGTAAAAGACCGTCCCGCATCCGGCGAGGAACAGGACGCCGGCCGCCCCTTTCCCCCAGCGGCTGGAGAGCGCCCGGCGGGCGTCCCCCTTCACCCGGCGGTAGAGACGCTCGGGGCGCTGCGGGGCTTCCGGCCCGGCAAACCCGTCCGGCCAGCCTTCATATCCGGCGCCGTACTCAGGATTCATCCCCGTCATCCTCTTCCTCCTCCAGGTCGTAAATGCCGTAGGCGGCGGGCTCATGCTCGTCCCCTTTGATATACGGGATGGGGTCGACCACCTCGAACACCCCGGCCCGCTGCCACATCGACGCGGTGATAAGGGCGGTGAAGCCCTCCCCCGGCTCCGCTTTCCATTTCAGCGGCTCCTGTTTGGGATAGCCGTGCTGGGAGAGGAGGTTCATCATGATGCCGCTGTGGCAGATGAGGGCGGCGGCGGTCATCCGCTCCCGCATCATATTCTCCAGCACCCAGCCAAACCCTTCCTCACAGCGGTTTAAAAAGGCTGTCCGGTCTTCGCCGCCCAGCGGCGGCTCCCGCATCCCGCTCTCGGTCCAGCGCTGGAAGGCGGCGCTGCCCTGCAGTTCCTGCACCGTCTTGTTCTCAAAAACGCCGAAGGAATACTCCCGCAGCTTCGGCACCTCCACCGGCGTATGCCCCGGAAAGAGGATCTCCGCCGTCTCGAGGCAGCGCTTCAGCGGCGGCGCGTACACCCGCCCGACATTCGGGTACTCCCGGGTTTTCGCGAGTTTTAAGAGCTGGTCGCGGCCCTCCCGGCAGAGGGGGAGGTCGGTCGAGCCGATATAGCGGCCGTCCAAATTGCCGGCGGTCAGGCCGGGACGGATGATGTAGAGTTTATAGGTAATCATCGTATCACACTTTCATGATGAAATAGGGGGCGCCGCAGAAAACAATTTTTGTCAAAGCATTGGATGATTATTTCGCTGCCCTTATGGCAGCGACAAAGTTTCACTTTGATGGACCAAAGGCTCTGCCTTTGGAATCCGCCAGGAGCCGCAGGGCCCTGGACCCGCTGTTCGACGCGGCATGAGATGCCCGCCCCAGCCGCATGAGACCGGCCGTGGGAGGCCGGTCTTCGGAAAGCAGCAGGCCGCTCGGCAGGAATCAAGAAACGTGACAGAAAT
>DVHA01000241.1 GCA_018712425.1 Candidatus Faecivivens stercoravium
TTTGTCGCGGACGGGGGTGAAAAACTCCCGTTCGCCCTTCTGGAGGTTGACCGCCTCCGGCATCTCCCCCTCCCCGGCGTCCGCCCGGGCGAGGAATGCCTCGATCTTCCGGCAGGAATCCTGGTTGTGGCAGTTAAAAATCGAGTCGCCGACACCGATTGTTCCGTCGTACAGCTGATGGGCAGCCTTATTCATATACCGGATGATATGCTGCCGGTCGCAGAAGACCACCTGGTAGGGGTAGGCGTCGAGGATGGCGCTTAAAAGCTCAAAATTGATTTCCATATCAGTTGTTCCTTTCTTTCCGCATCGCCAGAAGGGTATCCAGCAGCTTCCCGGCCGCCTCGAACTTGCTCATCAGCGGCAGCGGGATTTCGGCGTCCCTTGTAATCAGCGTCAAAACGTTGGTCTCCCCCTGGAACCCGGCCCCGGGGGTTTTGAGGCTGTTGGCGGCGATCATATCGAGGTTTTTCCTAAAAAGTTTTCCCCGGGAGTTTTCGATAAGGTTTTCGGTCTCCATCGAGAAGCCGCAGAGCAACTGCCCCGCCGGCTTGTGCTCGCCGAGGAAGGCGAGGATGTCCTTGGTCCGGCGGAGCCGGATGGCCATCTCCCCGTCCGCCTTTTTAATCTTATGGTCGGCGGTCTCTTCCGGGGTATAATCGGCGACGGCGGCGGCCTTGATAACAAAGTCCATCCCCGGCGCCCGGGCGGTCACCTCCCGGAACATATCCTCCGCCGACACCACCGGCACCCGCTCGACAAAAGGCGGCGGCGCAAGGGCCGTCTGCCCCGAGACCAGGGTCACCTCCGCCCCCCGCAGCATCGCCGCCTCGGCGACGGCGTAGCCCATCCGGCCGGAGGAGTGGTTGGTGATATACCGCACCGGGTCGATCGCCTCCTGGGTCGCCCCGGCGGTGACGAGGACCTTCATCCCCGCCAGATCGTGGGGGAAGGCCAGCTCCCGGCGGACATACTGGTAAAGCTCTTTGGGGTCGGGCATCTTGCCCAGCCCGTCGGTGCCGCAGGCGAGGTGGCCGGAGACCGGGTCGATCTGGTGCCAGCCGTGGCGGCGGAGCTTTTCCATATTCTCCTGGACGATCGAATTGACATACATCCGGTCGTTCATCGCCGGGGCAAAATAAACCGGGCACTGGCAGGCGAGGATGGTTGAGGTGAGCATATCATCGGCGATGCCGTTTGCGCACTTGCCGATGACGTCGGCCGACGCCGGGGCGATGATGACGAGATCCGCCTTCTTGGCGAGGGCGATGTGGTGGATAACCGGCGGGTCGCTCCGCTCAAAGGGGCTTGTCAGACACCGGTTGCCGGTCAGCGCCTCAAAGGGGACCGGCGGGATGATATTCTTTGCGTTCTCGGTCAGCAGCACATGGACATCCGCCCCCTGCTGTACCAGCATACTGACGAGGTTGGGCGTCTTATAGGCGGCGATGCCGCCGGTCACGCCGACCAGGATGGTCTTTCCGGAAAGTTCTCCCATTGGTTTACACTCCTTCCTGTAATCCGGGCCGCCCGATGGCGACGACAACCGCCGCCGCGAGGGCGTCCGTGTGGGTCAGCGAGAGGGACAATTCCAAAATGCCCCTCTCTTCCGCCCGCTGCGCGGCAGCGCCGCTGAGCCGCAGCCGCGGGGCCCCGAATGCGTCGTGGACAACCGACACCTCCGCCAGCTTAAACCCCCTGACCCCGGTGCCGAGCGCCTTGGAGAAGGCCTCCTTCGCCGCAAAACAGGCCGCCATCGACGGAAAGGGGTCCTTTTGCCCCGCGAAATAGGCCTGTTCTTCCGCCGAAAAAACCCTCGTTACAAAACGAGGGTTCCTGGCCGCGCGGCGGATCCGGTCAATTTCCGTAAGGTCGATTCCCGTATAAAGCATTGCCGCCCGCCTGTTTGGGGATATAGGATTTTAAGTGTTCCAGCACCTTGTCGTTGGGGGAGAAAACGAGGAGGATCCGCCCCATCGTCTGGTGGGTCAGCACCGCGAAATAGCAGCCGGGGTCGTCCGGCGCGGTGCAGGCGTAGACCCGGTTGGAATAGGTCTCGCCGGCGTGGTCGGACTCCTTGAAGGGCCCGAACCGCTCAAACGTCCGGGCATTGACGGTGATCAGCCGTTTGCGGCGGCGCTTGGCAATGATCTTGTCGATGTCCATCTCGCCGTTGGTGACAATATACTCGTACTCGACGCTCATGTTGGTGATGAGGATATACCCGCCGTAGAGGGAACCGGCGGCAAGGAGGATGGTAATCATCGAGAAGTTCGGCATGACAAAACCCAGCATCATGAAGATGATGAAGAGGGCAATGGCCGCGACGATAATCAAGGCCCGCAGCCCCAGCTCTTTCCCGCCGTTTCTCTTCTTGACGATGTATTCGCAGTAACTGTCCATAATGTGTCCCTAACCTTTCTGATTTTCAGGCAGCTGGCTGCCCGTTTCAAACTTATCTCCATATTATCATATTTTTGCTAAAAGTGCAAGCGACGGATTCGGGATTTCATACTAACTTTACACAAAATTTGGACTTCCTTCTTGGGGAGGCGCTCCCAGACAGCCTGGGCCTCCCATAAAAATAATTTTCTGCCTGCGCAGGGGGATGCAGAAGAAAAGCGGTGTAAATCCAGCTGCCAAATAGGGATAAAATCAAGGAAGGGGCAGGCACCCGAAAGCGCCTGCCCCCTCCTTGAACATGGGAAAGCAAAAAATGGAGGTCTGTCAGTCTTTTACATACCACAGCATCTGGGTATAGGTCGGGAGCGGCCAGTAATCCTCGCCGCAGACCTGTTCCGCGTGGTCGGCCGCAGCCCGCAGGGTATCCATAATCGGGATGACCTTATCATGGAACTGCTGGGCGCTGCCCAGGGGATCGGGGTCGTTCTTCGCCGCCTTGCGGGCGGTGCGGAGCTCGTCGATCGACTGGCTGATGGTATCGGCGCACCCGGCCAGCGTTTCCAGCTGGTGCAGTTCGGCGGCGCAGGAGATGGACTTGCTCACCTGCTGCTTGACCGAGATGGTGCGGGCCAGTTTTTCCTCGTAGTTGATGATCGCCGGGACGATCTGCTGGTTGGCCATCTCCAGCATCGTCAGCGCCTCGATGTTCAGGATCTTGGAGTAGCTCTCCAGGCTGACCTCGAACCGGGCGCGGATTTCGGCGGGGCTTAAAACGCCGAAGTCGTTCATCAGCTTGATGTTTTTCGCCGACAGCATATGGGGCAGGGCGTCGACCGTCGAGCGGAGGTTGTAAAGGCCGCGGCGCTCCGCTTCCTTCTCCCACTCTTCCGAGTAGCCGTCGCCATTGAAGATAATCCGCTTGTGCTCCTTGATCGTCCGCTTGACCAGGGCCATCGCCTCGGCCTCGAAGTTATCGGCCGATTCCAGCATATCAGCAAAGTCCCGCAGCTCTTTTGCGACCGCGGTATTCAAAACGGTGTTGACATCCGCCAGGTTCATATTGGAGCCGGGGGCGCGGAACTCAAACTTGTTGCCGGTGAAGGCAAAGGGGGAGGTGCGGTTGCGGTCGGTGTTGTCTTTGGAGAACTTGGGAAGGACCGCGACCCCGAGGTCAAGGTTCTGGCTCTCGTGGTCATGGTATTCGGCGTCGTCGGCCAGCGCGTCGATCACGGCGCCCAGCTCGTCGCCGACAAACATCGAGATGATGGCGGGCGGCGCTTCGTTGGCGCCGAGGCGGTGGTCATTGCCGGCGGAGGCGACCGAAATCCGCAGGAGGTCCTGGTACTCGTCGACCGCCTTGATGACCGCCGCGAGGAAGACGAGGAACCGGAGGTTCTCCATCGGCTTGGTGCCGGGGTCGAGGAGGTTGAGGCCCGGGGCCGAGAGCGACCAGTTGTTGTGTTTGCCGGAGCCGTTGACGCCTTCAAAGGGCTTTTCATGCAACAGGCAGACCAGCCCGTGCTTTTCGGCGACCTGGCGCATGACTTCCATCGTCAGGAGGTTGCCGTCGACGGCAGCGTTGGTGGTGGTGAAAATCGGGGCCAGCTCATGCTGGGCAGGGGCAACCTCGTTGTGCTTGGTCTTGGCGGGGATGCCGAGCTTCCACAGCTCTTCGTCCACTTCCTTCATATAGGCCGAAACCACCGGGCGGATGACGCCGAAGTAGTGCTCTTCCATCTCCTGCCCTTTGGCGGGCGGGCAGCCGAACAGCGTCCGGCCGGTCAGGATCAGGTCCCGGCGCTTCTTATACTCTTCCTTGTCGATTAAAAAGTATTCCTGCTCGGCGCCGACGGTGGAGGAGACCTGGGGCACATTGATGCCGAACAGCTTGAGGATCCGGCAGGCCTGGGTGGAAACCGCGCTCATCGAACGGAGCAGCGGAGTCTTTTTGTCCAGCGCCTCACCGGTATAGGCGCAGAACGCCGTCGGGATGCAGAGGGTATCGTCCTTGATAAAGGCGTAGGAGGTGGGGTCCCAGGCGGTGTAGCCCCTCGCCTCGCAGGTGGCCCGCAGGCCGCCGGAGGGGAAGGAGGAGGCGTCCGGTTCGCCTTTGACCAGCTCTTTGCCGGAGAATTCCATGATGACGCCGCCATTGCCCGTCGGGTTGATGAAGCTGTCATGCTTTTCGCTGGTGGCGCCGGTCAGCGGCTGGAACCAGTGGGTATAATGGGTCGCGCCGTGCTCACAGGCCCAGTCCTTCATCGCGTTGGCGACGATGTTGGCGACCGAGAGGTCGAGGGGTTCGCCGTTGTCAATGGTCTTTTTCAGGGCTTTGTAGGTTTCCTTGGGCAGACGGTTGCGCATTGTCTCGTCGTTGAAGACCATGCTGCCAAAAATCTCGGGGACATTGCTCATGGATAAAATCCTCCTTCATGCTGCGGGAAGTTCCGGACGGTCTAAAACCGGAAATAAGAGAGAAGGCGCTGTAGGACTTCCCTGACCTACAGCGCCTTTGCTGTTTATGGGTTCATTATAGGCCCGCCCGGCCCAAATGTCAAGGGGGTAAAAGGCGGATTATGCAAGATTTGTGTAACTAGACTGCATTTCTACCCACCGGCATAGCCATTTTGCATACTTTTACCGAAGAGGCCGGACGGGCAGCCGCCATCCTGTAGTTGAATCTGAAAATAGATGCCGCAGCTGATAAAATTTTCAATAAAAAAGTGTAAGAAATGGGCAAAAAGGCAAATATGAAACAGGAAGCGCCTTTTCTTGCATATCCCTATTGACAATCCCCTGCGTTCCGAATATAATGAAATACAGGTTGAAGACGTTCCGGCGGGTACAGCGGCCGGGGCGGGTCCGGATTCAACCGGTATCGGCAATACTGGAACAATGGCGTTCACTTCGGGACGGCGGTTTATACCGGCGCTCCTGTTGGTGAGCGCTTTTTTATTCCCCTGATGCCTTTAATTTTCATTTTTGGAACGGCGCGGCCGTCCCCCGGGAGGGTGGGCTGAAACGCAAGTGCCATTAGCCATTTTTTCAAAAACAGGCCCCATAAAAACAAAAAGAAAAACGGGGCTGTAAAAAGGGATTTGAATTTGAAACAGGATCTTTGGAAAGAGATCGGACTACCGCCGCGGGCCCCCGCGGCGGGCACATCCTCCCCATCCGGCAGAAAATGGGGAAAGACCCGGAGAAAAGCGGGATTTAACCTTGACAAGCGGGCAAAAATCGCTTAACATGGTATTGGTACGGCCTAATAGATATAAACGGGCCGGCCGGCGGGGGAATTCGCCAACCGCGATGATTCTGAGTCAGGAAAGGATTTTTGAGATGTTAACTGCAATCACCGGCATCAACTGGGGAGACGAAGGCAAAGGCCGCATGGTCGACCTGATCTCCCGGGAATATGATATTGTCTGCCGTTACCAGGGCGGCAACAACGCGGGCCACACCGTTGTCAACGAACGGGGGAAATTCGTCCTGAACCTGCTCCCGTCCGGTATCCTGCGTCCGGAAGTCACCTGCGTCATGGGAAACGGCATGGTCATCGACCTCGCCCACCTCGCCCATGAGATCGAAAGCCTGCGGGAAAAAGGGATCGTCATCGACCCCGACCATTTAAAGATCAGCAACCGGGCGACCATCTGCATGCCCTACCACGTCCAGCAGGACAAGCTGGAGGAAGAGCGGCTGGGCGCCGCCAAGTTCGGCTCCACCCTGCGGGGCATCGCCTACGTCTACGGCGACAAATATATGAAGAAGACCCTGCGGATGGGCGACCTGCTCCATCTGGAGGAGGTTAAGGACCGGTTTAAGACGATCGTCGAATGGAAGAGCCTGACGCTGACCAGCATCTACGGCTGCGACCCGTTAAGCTTTGACGAGCTCTACGCCTGGCTCCAGAAATACGCTGAAATCTTCAAGCCTTATATCTGCGACATCGGCGAGTTCCTCGGCAAGGCCGACGACGAAGGCAAGAAGATCCTCTTCGAGGCCCAGCTGGGTGCGCTGCGGGACGTCGACTACGGCATCTACCCGATGACCACCTCTTCTAACGTCATCGGCGCCTACGCCCCCATCGGCGCCGGCCTCCCCGGCCGCAAGCTGGACAAGTCGATCGGCATCATGAAGGCCTATTCCTCCTGCGTCGGCGAAGGCCCCTTTGCCGCCGAACAGGCGATGACCGAGGAGGAAAAGGATAAGCTCCGCGAAGTCGGTCACGAGTACGGCGCCGCCACCGGCCGTCCGAGACGGGTCGGCCCGATCGATATCGTTGCCTCCCGCTACGGTGTCGCCTGCCAGGGTGCGGACGAGCTGGCGCTGACCCTGCTGGACGTCCTCGATTACATGGACCGCGTCCCGGTCGTCACCCACTACA
>DVHA01000242.1 GCA_018712425.1 Candidatus Faecivivens stercoravium
TGATTGCCGCTAACAACCTCGGCGATAAGGTCGAGCTCGCGGGCACTTTCTGCACCGGCAACTGTGAAAAAGGCGTCTGCGTCACCCGTGACGACGAACTCTTTTCGGTCAGCCCCACTACGGTCGACGAATTCTTTAACAAAGAGGTTCTGCCGAAGGTGTAACCCTTCTCCCCGATCGGAAAAAACGGTACAGCTTACAAAAAGCTGTACCGTTTTTTTATTTGTCCCTCTTGACAGCGGGCGGCAAGTGTGCTATATTGTACTTATAAGATAAGTACAATATTGATGGGAGGGAGATCGGTTGGACCTGATCATCAGCAGCAAAACCAGCAAACCGATTTATGAACAGATCACTTCTCAGATTAAGGAAATGGTCATGACCGGGAAGCTGAAGCCGGGGGACCCGATCCCTTCGATGCGGGCACTGGCCCGGTCGCTGCACATCAGTGTCATCACCGTCCAGAAGGCGTATGACGCATTGCAGGTGGAGGGGTTTATCGAAACGGCTGTCGGCCGCGGGACCTTTATCGCGCCGGTCAACCGGGATTTTTATCAGGAAGAGCAGCAGCGGCAGGCGGAAAGCCATCTCCAGGCAGCGGCCGAGATTGGGCGGTCCTGCGGGATACCGGTTGAAAAACTACAGGAACTGCTGGAACTGTTTTATCGGGAGGAATCGGAATGAGCGGACAAAACGCGCTGGCGGTAACGGGGCTTTGCAAGAAATTCAAGGGCTTTTCCCTACAGGGCGTCACCTTTTCGGTGCCGCGGGGGACAATTGTCGGGCTGGTCGGCGAAAACGGCGCCGGAAAAAGCACAACCCTGCGGGCGGTGATGGGATTGACCCGACCGGATGCCGGGAAGATTGAGCTGCTGGGCCGGGAGGATGCCGGGTTTGAGGTCCGGAGCCGGGTCGCCATGGTCTGCGACAGCGGGAATTTCCCCGGGCGGTATACCCCGCGGCAGATCGGGCGGCTGATGCGCTCGGCTTACCCGCAGTGGGACGGCGGGCTATACCGCGGCCTGCTGCAAAAGCTGGGGCTGCCGGAAGGGAAAAAATTGCGGCAGTTTTCCCGGGGGATGCAGATGAAACTGGCCATCGCCGCCGCTTTCGCCCAGCAGGCAGAGCTGCTGGTGCTGGATGAGGCGACCAGCGGACTTGACCCCGCTGTCCGGGACGATATCCTGGACATGCTCCTGGACTTTGTACAGGATGCAGGACGGTCGGTGCTGGTTTCTTCCCATATCACCGGCGACCTCGAAAAGGTGGCCGATTATATCGTTTTCCTGCACCGGGGAAGGCTGGTTTTTGAAAAGCCGAAGGATGAGCTGCGGTACCGGTATGGAATCATCCGGTGTACGGGGGAACAGTATCCCCTGCTGGACCGGGGTGATATCCTTGCCGCGCGGAAACTGGACTATGCCTGGGATGTTTTGGTGGGCGACCGCGAGGCGGCGGAACGGAAATATCCGCAGATGGTCATCGATCCCGCCTCGGTGGAAGAGGTCATCCTGTTGTATATGAAGGGGGAAACGGCGTGAAACGGCTGCTTAAAACGGAAGCTTTTCAGTTTATCATCAACCCTTCCCTGTGGGCGGTCCTCGGGGTGCTGCTGGCCGGCGGGGCCTTTTCCGCACTGCTGGGCACCTTCGATTCCCCCGCGGCTGCCCTGCGCAGCATTGAAACCGACGGCATGATGCTGCCGCTGGCGCTGGCGGTCTACGGGCCGCTGGTCACGGGAAGCCTGTCCGGCAGTTTGACAAGGCGGTGGGCCGCGGCTGGCTTTAAACGGTCTGAAATCCTGGCGGCAAAACTCTGCCACCTGCTGTTTGGATGTGCCGTCCTGCTGGCCCTGTATCCCCTCCTGACCCTGTTGGCCACTGCCCTCCTGCAAAGCCCGGACGGGCTGGCGGAAGCGTTGACCGGCGCGGTCCATTACAGTTTACGGGCGTTCCCGCTGTGCTGCGGGCTGTGCGGCCTTTACTTCCTGTTGTGTGTGCTGCTGCCCACCAGTGCGGCCGCCATGGGCGGGTCGATCGGGCTAACTATTCTGATCGGCGTTTTCTCGCAGCGGCTTTACGAAAACGATTTTGGAGGCGGCTTGATGCAGTATTGCCCCATGATACAGCTGGGCGAAACCGGGTTTACAAAGGCATACGCGGCTGCGGCTGTGTTTTCCGTGCTGCTCCTGATCCTCTGTTTTGCTGTGAGCGTTTTCTGGTTTAACCGGAAGGAGCTATGAAAAAAGCCAGGCTGAAGAGCCTGGCTTCTGACTGTCAAAAAATAAGTTTGACGGAAACGTAAAAATCGGCGCTGGCGTTAAAGTGACAAAGAAACGTGCGCAGAATGAAAAGTTTTACTCGATTTTTTTCAAAAAATCGCGGGAATGGAAGGGGCAGAGCCCCTTCCCAGGCACTTACTTTCCGTACTTCCGAAGCTGGCCACAGCTTTGCCACTGATAACGAAGCGTGCGCAGCACCCAAAAAATACTCAAAAACACAAAAGCCAGGCGGTTTGCCTGGCTTTTGGCTTATACGTCCTCGCCGTTGGAGCGGCGGTCGGAATCGGTGGTCGGGTTGATGTCGTTGTAGATAAAGTCGTAGAGGGCCGACCGGGTGGAATCCATATCGGCATAGATGCAGGCGGCGTTCCCGACGTAATAGGCGTCGCTGATGATATCGGCGTTTAACGGGAAGCGGGCGGTGTCGACTTCGATCCCATGGAGGACCACCGGCATCAGCTGGAGGAGATCCGCCTGGTCCAGGGATGTTTCGACGGCATCCTCCGCTGCCATCAGCGTCTGGGGGATTTTATAGGGGTGGGTCAGCAGCTGGTCGATCAGCGCCGTCAGGACAATCCGCTGGCGGGAGGTGCGCTGGTAGTCGGCGTTGCCGACATGGCGGATCCGGGCGTAGGCAACCGCCTGGGTGCCGGAGAGCACCTGCCTGCCCGCCGACTCGATGTAATCCTCTTCCATCCCGCAGGCGTCCCATTGCTCCCAGATCGAGCCGTTGGCCGAAACCCGCTCCTCTTCGGTGATTTCGACCTCGACCCCGCCGGCCGCGTCGATGATCTCGGCCATGCCGGCAAAGGTGACGGTAGCGTATTCGGTGATATCCAGGCCGAAATTCTGGTTGATCGTCTGGACCGCCAGTTCCGGGCCGCCATAGGCATAAGCTTCGGTCAGCTTCATGTCCCCGTACCCCGGGACGCTGACCAGCGTATCCCGCATCAGGGTCGAGAGCTTGAGCGAGCCGGTACCGGTATTAACCGACAGGATCATAATCGCGTCTGAACGGGCGTTGGTCGAATAATCCCGGGCATCGACGCCGAAAAGGGCGATGTTGTGGATGCCGGACTGGGAAATGCTCGTATTGGCACCCAGTTCCGTTCCCGACGGGAAATCCACCGGCTCCAGCCGGACAAACAGGAAGCCGGTGAAGCCGACCACCGCGACGACCGCGAGGATCAAAAGCTTCCAGAGGATGCTCCAGAGGCAGCCGAGCGGCCGGAACTTCTTTTTGGGCTTGGCGGGCTTCCCTTCCCGGGCTTTCTTTTCCCGGCGGCGTTTTTTGGGGGACGGTTCCGGTTCAGGGGACTCGTCGTAATAGGCCCCGTCATCGTAACCGCCGCCATCATAGCTGTCATAGCCGCCGTAGCCGTCATCATAGCCGTATCCGCCATCGTAATCGCTGTAACCGTCGTCGTAACCATCGTTATAACTGTCATCGTAGCCTTCGCTGTAGCTGGCGGCATATCCGCCATCATAGGCTGTGTCTGAATAACCGCCGGAATCGCCATAACCATCATCATAACCGTCATCGTAAGTGTCCTGCGGCTCCCCAAAGTCGTCTTCATAGTGGACAGAAAAGTCTTCCTGCCCTTCCGGATAATCCTGCCAGCTGTCATCCTGGCGTCTGTCATTTCGCTTCATTACCTGTCTCCTCTTTGTTTCTCTTGCAACAGTATAGCACGGCTGGCGGTAAAATCAAGGGGGAGGGTGTAAATTTTGCAAAAAAACGCCCGTATAACCAAAAACGCCCCGCTGAAAAGCGAGGCGTTTCGGTTAAAATATTTTCTGAGTATTTTTTGGGTGCTGCGCACACTTCATTATCAGTGGCAAAGCTGTGGCCAGCTTCGGAAGTACAGAAGATAGGAGCCTGGGAAAGGGCTCTGCCCTCTCCACTCCCGCAAACCCTTTAAAAGGGGTTTGACCCTAAACTTCTGATTGCCGCAGGTTCCTTCGTCATTATAACGCCAGCGCCGATTTTTGCGGTTTATAAGCGAATATCAGCTTCTGAGGACGACGCCGATGGTCTCCAGTTCTTTCAGAACCTTCTGCATCGTATGGTCGCATTCCTCCACCGTCAGCGTCCGGTCGGCCGCCCGCAGGCTGAGGGAATAGGAGATGCTCTTCTTCCCTTCCGGGACCTGCGGGCCCTGGTAAAGGTCGAAGAGGGAGACCGACTCGAGGGTCTTGCCGGCCCCCTTGCGGATCGCTTCCTCGATGTCCGCGGCCGGGGTCGCGATATCCGCCAGCAGCGACAGGTCGCGGACCGACGCGGGATGGCGGGGCAGCGGGGCGTAAACGGTGCGGATGCCGTTT
>DVHA01000243.1 GCA_018712425.1 Candidatus Faecivivens stercoravium
CGCCCTCGTACTGGACCGAGACCAGCTGGACGGCGCCTTTCCCGCAGGCGACGATGAACCTTTTCGGGTCGAGGACCGTCCCCGGCTCCCCGTCCATCGAAACCAGGCGGCTTTCATAAACTTTCAGCCGCTTGCCCTTATAGGTGGTCGATGCGGCAGGCCAGGAGGAGAGGCCGCGGATCTGGTTGTGGATGGTCCGGGCGTCCTTTGTAAAGTCGATCGGGCTGAGAGTTTTATCCAGCATCGGTGCGTGGGAGCTTAAAGAATCGTCCTGGGGCGTCCGCAGGAGGGAACCGCCCTCCAGCTTGCGGAGGGTGGTGAGCAGGGTATCCGCCCCGATCTTGGAAAGACGGGTATACAGCTCATCCGCCGTCTCGTTCTCCCCGATCGGCGTGCGGGTCTGTTCCAGCATGTCCCCGGTATCGACCCCTTCGGCCATCATCATCGTTGTGACACCGGTCTCGGTCTCGCCGTTTAAAACCGCCCACTGGATCGGCCCGGCCCCCCGGTATTTGGGCAGGAGGGAGGCGTGGACGTTGATGCAGCCATATTTCGGCAGGTCCAGCACCCGTTTGGGCAGGATCTTCCCATAGGCGACGACGATAATGAGGTCGGGGTTCAGGCTCCGGAGGGTTTCGAATGATTCGTCGGGCTTTAAAGAGGCCGGCTGGAAAACCGGGAGCCCTTTTTCCAGCGCCAGTTCCTTGACCGGCGGCGGGACCATTTTATACCCCCGCCCCTTTGGCTTATCCGGCTGGGTAAAGACGCCGGAAACCGGGTATCCCGCTTCCAGAATCCTTTGCAGGCAGGGCACCGCGAACTGCGGCGTCCCCATAAACACGATATTCAACGTTCCTTCTCCCCTTTATTCCGCCGCTTTACTCTTTTTGACATGGGCCGTGACCCGGCGCTTGTTTTTGGGCGGGTTTTCGTTCGGTTCCAGCATCCGGGTGGCGTGGTCGGTGAAGACGATGCCGTCCAGATGGTCGATTTCATGGCAGAGGGCGCGGGCCAGGAGGGCGGTCCCGGTCACTTCAAACCATTCCCCTTTCCGGTTCTGGGCCTTGACGGTGACCGCGTCGGGGCGCTCGACAATGCCGAACTGGCCGGGGAAGGAGAGGCAGCCCTCGCTCCCCACCTGGGAGCCGGAGGTTTCCAGGATCATCGGGTTTACCAGCTCGATCTTCCCTTCGCCGATGTCGATGACGACCGCCCGCCGGAGGACGCCGACCTGGACAGCGGCCAGGCCGACGCCCGACTGCTGGTACATCGTCTCGGCCATGTCGTCCAGCAGGGTGCCGAGGCGCTCATCAAAGGCGGTAACCTCCCGGGAAGTCTTCCGCAGCAGGGGATCCCCTTCATAAACCATATTCCGAATTGCCATTTTATATGCTCCTTCCTTTGATGCTTCCACTTGTGGAAACCGGGTCACAGTTCCCCGTTCATATCGATATAGACACTGGTCTTTTGAAACAGCCGTCCAGCCTCCCCTTCGGCGACTGCCTGCCGCAATAAGGCCCGCAGGCGGCGGTTGTTCCTGCACTTTAAGATAACCCGCAGCCGGAACCGGCCGTTTAGCCGGTAAATCCCGGCCTCCGATACCCCCAGCAGCACCGCCGGAAGTTTGGGGTCGGCCGACAGCAGCAGTTTTTTCAGGATTTCGTGCATCCCTTCGGCCGCCCGGCGGGCCTCCGCCTCGTCGGCGCTGGTGAAGCCGATGACCGCGAGGTCACAGAAGGGCGGCTGCAAGGCCGCTTTCCGCATCTGGATCTCGTCCCGGTAAAAGGAGACGTAGTCCTGCCGGGCAGCGGCCTGGATGACCGGGTGGTCGGGCGAAATGGTCTGGATGTAGGCGGCCCCCGGCTTGTCAAACCGGCCGCTCCGGCCGACCACCTGGGTAATCAGCGAAAAGGTCTTCTCCCCGCTGCGGAAATCGCTGGAATAGAGGTACTGGTCGGCCCCCAGAACCCCCACCAGCGTGACCCCGGGGAAGTTGAGGCCCTTCGCGACCATCTGGGTGCCGATCATGATATCGTACTCCCCCGCCTCAAACTTCGCGAATTTTTCTTCGTAGGCGTAGCGGGAGGTGGTGGTATCGGTATCCATCCGCAAAATCCGCGCCGAGGGCAGCTGTTTCGCGATCAAGTCCTCCGCCCGCTGGGTGCCGGTGCCGGAGGTCCGCATATGGGTCGAACCACAGTGGGCGCAGGGGGTGGAGGCCGGCCGGGTATAGCCGCAGTAATGGCACATCAGGTAACCGTTGGCCTTATGGTAGGTCAGCGTCACGCTGCAATTGGGGCACTTTGCCGCCTCCCCGCAGTCGAGGCAGACGGCAAAGGTGGCGTACCCCCGCCGGTTGATCAGGACGATCGACTGCTCCCCCCGCTCGTAGGTCTGCAAAAGCGCCTCGGCGAGCGAATCGCTGATGGGGGAAAAGTTGTAGTTCTGCTCCTCCTCCAGCATATTGATCAGCTTGACTTCCGGGAGCCTCGCTTTGCCATACCGGTTTTCCAGCGTGAAGAGGTGGTACCGCCCCTTCCGGGCGGCGTAGTAGCTCTCAATGCTGGGGGTCGCAGAGGCGAGCAGCAGGGCCGCTTTATGCTGGACGCAGCGGAGTTTGGCAATGTCCCGGGCATGGTAGCGGGGGGAGGAATCCGATTTGTAAGAGTGTTCCCCTTCCTCATCCATGATAATCAGCCCGAGGTCTTTGCAGGGGGCAAAAACGCTGCTGCGGGTGCCGATGACGATGCGGGCGTCCCCATTGCGGATCCGTTTGTCCTCGTCCAGCCGCTCCCCGGCCGAAAGGTCGGAGTGGATGACGGCGACTTTTTCACCGAAATAAGCCCGGAACTTCCCCAGCATCTGGGGGGTCAGGGCAATTTCCGGCACCATCAGGATCACCTGGCGGCCGTCGGCAATTACCTCTTCGATCAGCTTGATAAAGACCGATGTCTTGCCCGAGCCGGTGACGCCGAACAGCAGCGAGGCCGTCGGCTCTCCCGACCGGTAGAGGGCGAGGATCTGCCGGAAAACCACCTGCTGCTCCTCCGAGAGGGCGATTTCCTCCGCTTCCCGCTGGACACTCGGCTGTGGCGTGCGGAGCATTTCTTTCTCTTCCAGAAGGAGCGCCCCTTTTTTAACCAGGGCTTTCACCACCGAGTCGCTCGCCCCGGCGTTATAGGCGGCCTCCTTTTCGGTGACCGGTCCGGAGGCGCTAAGCGCCCGCAAAACCTCCCGCTGTTTCGGCGTAAACAGCCCGTCGGGGTCGACGCCCGGCGCCAGCCGCACCAGCCGAACCATATGGTCGCCGACCTTGCGGGTGACGGCGGGCTGTTCTTTCAAAATCCCCTTTTCCGCCAGCTTCCGCGCGGCCGCCAATCGGGCGGCGCTTTCCGGCCCGGTAAACAGCATATCGGTTTCCCGCCGGCTGTCCGCCTGGAGCATCAGCCGCAGCAGCTCCCGCTCATCTTCCGGCAGATTCGGGAGAATCCCCCGGTCGGGGGCATGGGCAAGGGCGAAGCTCTCCCGGGCGGTGACCGAAAGCCCCGCCGGGATCAGGCAGCGGACGGCGTCGTAATAGGTGCAGAAGGTAGTGTCAGCCATAAATTCGACGATCCCAAAGGCGTTTTCATCGAGGAGCGGTTCCGGGTC
>DVHA01000244.1 GCA_018712425.1 Candidatus Faecivivens stercoravium
TCAAGCCCTTTTTAAAGGGCTTGCGGGAATGGAAGGGGCAGAGCCCCTTCCCAGGCACTCCGTTACCGTGCTTCCGAAGCTGACCACAGCTTTGCCACTGATAACGAAGCGTGCGCAGCACCCAAAAAATAATCAAAAAACAAAACTGCCGGGAATTTACGAAAAACTCCCGGCGGTTTTTATCCGTCCATATGGCCGATGAGGTTTAAATCAATCCGTTCCAGCTTCATCCCGTCGATCGGATGGTCGGCGAAATACCGGTTCAGCAGCTCCATCAGCCCGTCGTCGATATAATCTTCGACCTCGCGGGTCTCGCTGTCGCAGAGGTGGAAGTGGGGGAAGGTGTTGACGTCGAAGATGACCGGCTCCCCAGCCGCCCCGATCTTCATAATCAGCCCTTTTTTCTCGAAGATGCCGAGGATGTTGTAGACGCTGGCCAGGGTGAGGGTGATGTCCTTTTCTTTCAGCGCAGCGACAACGTCTTCCACCGTCACATGGGTGTTCAGTTCTCTTAAGACCCGCAGCACCTCCAGCCGCTGCTGGGTCACCTGGATGTGCCGGTCCCGCAGGATCTGTTTCAGCTCTTCCAACACGGTTCCCTCCTTTCCAATTGCGATGGCCGAATCTAAAACCGCTATAATTTTAGAATCTATCTAATATTATAATCGATTTGAAAGGCCCTGTCAAGAGTTGGAAGGCGTGCGGGATGGAAATCAGCATTTGCATTGGCTGCCATAATCTGGTATACTGGAAAAAAGGGAAAAAGGAGGAATCGCTGTGGAAGACAGCCGCCTGTTGGCCCATGCAATCGATTATTTAACCCAAATGGCCGATGGCAAAAACCCATTGACCGGATTTTATGAGGCAGAAGAGTCCTGCCTCTACCAGTCCCGGGTCAGCCGCTGCCTTCAGTATACCATCGAGGTGATGCAGAAGGTATTAGACGGTGAGCTGGTTCCGGTTTCGGAGCAGCCGAAAGCGCCGGTCCGTGGAAACCGTCTGTTTACGCTGACCGGGGAACAGCTGGCAAAGGTGGAACCGCTTAACCGCGCAGTTTCGCTGACAAAATTTCTGGACTATCTGAAACAGTATGCCGACGACAGCTGTAAACGGCTCCCGTACCGCCAGACGGCTGAATGGCTGGTCAGCCAGGGGATGCTTGCGGAGTCAGAAGCGGGGCTTGCCATCACCGAAGCAGGGCAGGAAGCCGGCATCCGGATCAAATCCGACTTTAACCGCGAGGTCATCGTCTATTCGACAAAGGCCCAGCGGTGGATTATTGAACGCCTTCCCGACCTGATCGGCTGGGTAGCGCGGTCTGCGGGCGGGACGGTTGACCCGGAAACCGGTGAGCTGCTCTCCCGCAGCCGGGGAAAGGCGCCTTTTTCGTTGACGGAAGACCAGCTGGACGAAATCCCCATTCTCCCTGGCGGCACATCCATCAGCCAGTTTGTCCAGTCGATCAACAGCCGGGTTGACACCGAAAAAGTGGAAAAGCTCAGACGGACGACCCTGACCAATTGGCTGCTGCGGCAGGGGTACCTCCAGACAGTGGAGCGGGATGGGCGGAATTACCTTTCGCCAACACCCAAAGGGGAGCAAAGCGGTATCAAACTGGAGCAGAGGACGATAGGAGGCCGGACCTTCTGGAGCGTCGTTTACCATGACGAGGGGCAGATGCTTTTGCTGGAACACCTGCGGGAGCTGTGCGGGCTTGACGGCTGATCAGGAGGGGTTGCCTTTTTTTGACAAGCAGCTTTGCATTTGCAAAAATTGCCGGCGGTCAAATTCCGGCCATGCAGTTTTCATAAAATGCACTGTTCATCACCGGAAAAATGTGGTATAATAAGAACAGCATCCGGAACCGTGCCGGAACACATCCATTTCAGAAAGGACGGATACTATGGAACTTGTTACCACCCGTTATGGCCAGATCAAAGGCCGCAAAAAAGAAGGCTGCTATACCTATTTCGGCATCCCCTACGCCCAGCCGCCGGTCGGGGAGCTGCGCTGGAAGGCGCCGCAGCCGGTCAAACCCTGGGAAGGGGTTTTGGAAGCCAAATATTTTCCCCATCGCGCCTGGCAGTTTGTCCAGGAGGCCCCGAAGGAAGGCCAGGGCATCAACTATGCCCGGGAGTTTTATTCCAACCCGTCCTTCATGCCCCCGATGGATGAGGACTGCCTCTACCTGAACATCTGGCGGCCGCTGGCCGGCGAGAAGCTGCCGGTGGCCTTCTGGATCCACGGCGGTGCGCTGATCAACGGCTTCGGTTCGGAACTGGAGTTTGACGGCGACGCCTTCGCCCGCAAAGGGGTTATCCTTGTCACCATCAACTACCGCCTCGGCGCCTTCGGTTTTATGAACACCCCGGAAATCCTCGCGGAAAACGGCGGCCACGGCGGCAACTTCGGCTCCCTCGACCAGATCGCCGCTTTAAAATGGGTCTATGAGAACATCGAAAGCTTCGGCGGCGACCCGAACCGCATCACCATCTTCGGCCAGTCGGCCGGCGCGATGAGCGTCCAGACGCTCGTCTCCTCGCCCCTTTCAAAGAACATGGTTGCCGGCGCGATTATGCAGTCGGCGGGCGGCTACCAGACCGGCTTCCTCCGCGACCGCTCGGTTGAGGAAGGCCTGGATATCGGCGCCGAATTCCAGCGGCTTTCCGGGGCGGAAAACCTCGCCGGGATGCGGCAGCTGCCTCCCGAAAAGATCATGGAGCTGGCGGGTCAGATGATGGGCTACTGCTTCCAGAAGGGGTATAACCTCCCCTTTATGCCGGTCATCGACGGCTACCTGCTGGAAAAGGGGTACAACAAGGTGGTCGAGGACGGCGAAACCCCCGATATCCCCTACATGATCGGTTCCTGCGGCAACGACATGGGCGTCACCCCCGAGATGATCGAACGGGGCGGCCGCAGCCAGCTGTACTACGGCTGCATCAACTGGAGCCTGAAAAACGCCGAACTGGGCCGCAGCCCCGCCTACGTCTACTACTTCGACCGCAAGCTTCTGGGCGACAACAGCGGCGCTTTCCACTCGTCCGAACTCTGGTACGTCTTCAAGACCCTCGACCGCAGCTGGCGGCCGAAATCCCCGGCGGACTACGAGCTGGCCGAGCGGATCAACAGCTACTGGGCGAACTTTGTCAAGACCGGCAACCCCAACGGCCCCGAGCTTCCCTACTGGAAGCCCTGCAGCTGGGACAGCCACCACGTCCAGCTGCTGGATGTCGAAAAATAAGAGTATAACCGGCATACAGGCTGCCCCCAAACCGGGGACGGCCTTTTGCCGTGAAAGGGGATTGTTATGATCCGGATGATCACATCCGATATGGACGGGACCTTGCTGGCGGGTTCTGACTGGGCGAACCGCCGGCTGCCCTATGACTTTGCCGAGACGCTGGACGAGCTGGACCGGCGGGGGATCCACTTCCTCGCCGCCTCCGGCCGGGCCTACCCGTCGGTGCGTTCTAACTTCGGGGGACTGGCCGATCGGGTCGACTACATCTGTGACAACGGCGGCTGCCTTGTCTGCGGCGGGCAGGTGGTCCATGTAGCGGAGGTGCCGAAGCCCGACGCCTACGCCTTTTTGGACCTCTGCCGGACCCTTCCGGTCGAACCGCCCTTCCTCACCTCCCCGCGGGGGATGTTCATGACGGTGGAGGAGCACTGGCCCGGCTCCGAACGGGAGAGGCCCTGGACCTTCATCGTCCCGGACCTGCGGCAGGTGGAGGAGCCGCTGACCAAACTGACCGTCCGCACCCGCCCGGGGGCCGACCTCCATGCCCTGCGGGAGACGCTGCAGGCGGCGATGGGGGACCGGCTGACCTTCCTGATCTCCGGCCCGACGATGATCGACGTCATGGCCCACGGGGTCGACAAGGGGAGCGGCATCCGCTTTTTCCGGGACTACTGGGGGATTGCGAAGGAGGAGTGTATGTCCTTCGGCGACCAGTATAACGACCTCGGGCAGTTTGCCGAGAGCGGATATTCCTTCGCGATGGGCAACGCCGCCCCCGAAATCAAGGCCGCTGCCCGGTTTGTCGCCGGCACCAACGAAAACGACGGGGTCACCCGCGCGATCTGGCAATATGCCTTAAACGACTGAGAAAGGAAAATGAACATGCTGGAATCCTTAAAAGAAGCGGTCTGCGCCGCAAATCTTCTCCTTCCGAAATATAATCTTGTCACCTTCACCTGGGGCAACGTCAGCGGTATCGACCGGGAAAAGGGCCTCGTCGTCATCAAGCCCTCCGGCGTCGACTACGACGGGATGAAGCCGTCGGACATGGTAGTCGTCGACCTGGAAAGCGGCAAAGTGGTCGAAGGGGATTTAAACCCCTCCTCCGATACCCCGACCCACCTGGAACTCTACCGCAATTTCCCGTCAATCGGCGGCGTGGTGCACACCCACTCCCGCTGGGCGACCATCTTTGCCCAGGCCGGCCGCGGCATTCCGGCCTACGGCACCACCCAGGGGGACTACTTCTACGGCGAGATCCCCTGCACACGTCCGATGACCGAAGAGGAGATTAAAGGGGAGTATGAGCTGAACACCGGCAAGGTGATCGTCGAGACCTTCGCGGGCAAAAACCCCGCCGATATGCCGGCGGCGCTGGTGATGAGCCACGGCCCCTTTACCTGGGGTGATTCCCCCGAAAATGCGGTGCATAACGCCGTCGTGCTGGAAGAGGTGGCGATGATGGCGCTCCATACCGAGCTGCTGGGGCATAAAACGCCGATGCAGCAGGCGCTCCTCGACAAGCACTACTTTCGAAAACACGGCGCGAACGCTTATTATGGGCAGAAAAAGCGGTAAGAAAGTTTACAAACCGGTAAAAATCCTGCGGTATTCCTGCGGGATTTTTTCTTTTGGCTGAAAAATTCAGAAATAGTTCAGAAATAATTGAGAAAAAGACTTGAAATACTTGAGAAACGGTGCTATAAT
>DVHA01000245.1 GCA_018712425.1 Candidatus Faecivivens stercoravium
GTGCCGACGTCCATCGCCAGCTCCCCGGTCGCCATCATCAGGTCGGTGAACCGCTCGGGGGTGATGCGGGAGTTGTCGGTGACAAAGCGGGTGATCCGCTCCTGCATCTTCTCAAAGTAAGAGAAGCTCTGGGGCACCCCCAGCACCAGCCCGTTCATCCGCACCGGATGGATGGTCATCGTCGCGCTGGGGACGATAAAGCTCTCCTTGGCCGAAACGGCCAGCGGCACCCCGATCGAATGGCCGCCGCCCAACACCACCGACACCGTCGGCTTTTTCATCCCGGCGATCAGCTCGGCAATCGCCAGCCCCGCCTCGACGTCCCCGCCGACGGTGTTGAGGAGCACCAGGAGCCCTTTGATCTCCTCACTCTCTTCAATCGCCGCCAGCTGGGGGATGACATGTTCGTATTTGGTCGTCTTGTTCTGCGGGGGCAGGATATAATGCCCCTCGATCTGCCCGATGATGGTCAGGCAGTGGATCAGATGCTTCGACCCGGTCAGCACCGAGCCGGTGTCGTGGATGCCGTTTTCCCGGATGCCGTCGACCGAAGCCTCTTCTCCATTCTCTTCCGTCCCCATCCGGGGTTTGGGTTCAATCTTTTCCATCGGTAAACCTCCTGTACATACAGTATAGGAGGAGTTTTCCCGGAAAAGACTGTTTCATGCGCCTTTTCCGCCCGGAAAGCCGGACATCGGGATTTGTTCGGTGGAAAAAGCCCTGTACACCCGGACACGTGGTATGGATTTTGGCATTTTACACCCCGGAAAATGTGGAAAACCTGCCGGTTTCCACCGGGATGGAATGTGGAAAACCCGGTTGAAACGGTGAAAAATCCCCCTTTTTACCGGCCTTTTTCCGGCGGGAAATTTCGCCCTTTTTCGCCACGGTTTTCCACAGGCCACCCGTCCATACGGACGGAAAAAGGCGGATTTTGTCATCCCGCGGCATTTTCGGAATATTTGTTTACTGCTCGCCGCCGCTGCGGAAATCCCGGGTGGAGAGGGCGAGGATCGCCCGCTCGATCGAGTCGCGGGAGTTGCCCCAGTCGGCGTTCGGCCCGGCGTTGCGGTAGTCAAACATCTTGCAGAAGTGGGAGACGTCCGCCCCGACGCTTTCCAGATGCTTGTCGAGCAGCGAGAGGACCAGCTCCTTAAAGGGCGGGTACTCTTTCCTGCCGAGGGTATCGTGGGCGACGGTCAGCAGCTTTTCGGCGTGGGGGAGGCAGATATACTCCTGCTCCCCGAACAGCTTCCGGAAATCGGCGTCCCGCTCCCACTGCTTCATGACGGTGTTCAGCATCCCGCCCATAGCCGACTCGATCTGTGAGCAGACAAAGCAGCTGTCGTTCACCGTCCCCATCTCCGCCCGCTTGCGGGGCTTGGCCTCGGCCTTGAGGACGATGTCTTTGTACTTCCCTTTCCGCAGCTCCTGCAAATGGCTCTCCAGCATCAGCGCCAGCGACAGCCGGTTTTTCTGCCCCAGCATCATCTCGAAATGGTCGGTGCAGAAGCCGAGGCGGTTGGTCTCGATCCGGATGTCCGGCTCCATCATCGCCGCTCCCATGATGTATTCGACGCAGCGGTTTTCCAGCGTATCCCGCAGCCGGCAGATCGGGCAGCCGCACTTCGGCTCAAAGACCTCGCTGACCGGGATGGTATAGATATTGTCCCGCATGGTTCCTCCTTTTCCGCTCAGATGAGCATATATTTCCAGGATATAAGAAACATTATACCACATTTTCACCGCCAATGGTAGTGAAAAGATGAAATTCCCGGAGTATGGGCCTTTTTCCCGGCCCTTGACAAACAGGACGGGATGCTGTACAATGTAGTTAGCAATAGCTAACTACATTCCACAACCCGACAGGAGGCGTGTTCTATGGCATTCACAACGGCAACCCTTTTCGCACTGGCCGTATTCTTTCTGACCCTGTTCATCAAACGGGCGGCCCTCCGCCTTCTGGCCGGCGGCCGGGCAAACCCGCCGCAGCCTGCGGGCAGGCAGGGGCATAACCGGGAGGAGGCGCGGGATGGCTGAAGGATACCGCCCGCAGTTCCGGCAGACCGCCCGCATCCGGGAGATCGGGCGGTATCTGGAAACCCACCCCGGCGAACCGGTCACCCTCCCCCAGCTCTCCCGGCGGTTCGGGGTGCCGGTGACGACGATGAAGCGCTGCTTTGAGGCGGTTTATGGGATGCCGGTGTCCCGCTACCTCCGCCGGGTGCGGATACGGCGGGCGGCGGCGCTGCTCCGCTCGACCGACGACACCGTCCTGTCGGTGGCCGGGCAGGTCGGATATTCAAACGGCAGCAAATTCGCCGCCGCCTTCAAGGCGGAGATGGGGGTGAACCCTTCCGAATACCGGCGGACAGAAGAACCGGAACCGGCGGATTTCCAGAAGGCCGGGGACTGAACCGGCATAGACAATGCGGCAGTTTTATGCTAAAATAATGGCAGCGGTGTAAAAACTGCTGCCATTTTTGTTGATGAATACCCTGTTTACCGCTGAAAGAAGGACATCCATGCATCTCCCCTACACCCTCCCCCTACCGACCGGCTTTTCCCTCCGGGACACCCTCACCTGCGGGCAGTGCTTCCGCTGGCGGGAAAACCCGGACGGCAGCTTCACCGGTTTTGCCGGCAGCCGCCCCGCCGCCCTCTTCCAGCAGGGGGACACCCTTTTCCTCTCCGACGCCGACACGGCCTTCTGGGGCCGGTATCTCGACCTGGACGAGGACTATGGCCGGTGGAACGAGGCGTTCGGGGCTGACCCCACCCTCCGGGCGGCCATCCGGTTCTGCGGCGGCATCCGCATCCTCCGCCAGGACCCCTGGGAGGCGGTCCTTTCCTTCATCATCAGCGCCAACAACAACATCCCCCGCATCCAGGGGATTATCGGGCGGCTGTGCGACAATTTCGGGGAGGGGGGCGGGTTCCCCTCCGCCCGGCGGCTGGCCGGGGAGACGCCCGAGAGCCTGGCGCCGCTGCGGGCGGGCTTCCGGGCAAAATACATCCTCGACGCCGCCGGGAAGGTGGCGTCCGGGGAAGTCGGCCTGGATAAGGTTTCCGCCCTCCCCCTCGCGGAGGCGGAAGCGGAACTCCGCCGGATCAGCGGCATCGGCCCGAAGGTTGCCCAGTGCGCCCTCCTCTACGGCTTCCACCGGCTGGAAGCTTTCCCGGTCGACACCTGGATGAAAAAGGTGCTGGCCCGGTACTATCCGGAAGGGTTCCCGGAATGGGTTTCCCCCAAAGGGGTCGCCCAGCAGTACCTGTTCCACTACATCCGCCACCACGGTTAAAACGGTATCCACCGACAGAAAGGAGCCTTTACCATGAAGAAAAAATTTACCCACGGCGACGCCAGCGAGCGCGGCACCATCCGCCAAATCACCTACACCACCCGGAATGAAAAAGGGGAAACAGTCGAAAAGTACGCCAATATCTACCTCCCCTGCCGGTACGACCCGGAGAAGCGGTACAACATCTTCTACCTGATGCACGGCGGCGGCGGAAACCCCGACGCCTGGCTGGACAGCAGCCCCCTGAAGAATATGCTCGACCTCTCGATCCAGCGGGGGGAACTGGAACCGCTGCTGGTCGTCACCCCCACCTACTACACCGAGGGCACCGGCAAGCCGGGGATGGACGGGGAGCACGACAAGACGGTCGCCTTCCAGAAGGAGCTGGCGGAAGACCTGATCCCGGCGGTCGAGACGGCCTATAAGACCTACGCCGAAACCACCGACCCGGCAGGGCTGAAAGCCTCCCGGCTGCACAGGGGGTTCGGCGGGTTCTCGATGGGGGCGGTGACCACCTGGAACGCCTTTGTCTACAACATCGGCATCATCGGCTACTTTATGCCCCTCTCGGGGGACTGCTGGGCAATCGAACGGCTGGGCGGCAGCTCCCAGAGCGAAAAGACCGCCCGCTACCTCCACGACGCGGCGGTGAAGTCGGGCTATAAGCCGGACGAATACTTCATCTACGCCGCCACCGGCACCGAGGACATCGCCTTTAAGCAGCTCTACGGCCAGGTGAACGCGATGCTCCGGTTCCCCGACACCTTTAAAGACGCCAGCGGGTTTGCCGCCGGGAATTTCTGCTACCATTTCGAGGAAGGGGCGGTCCACGCCTACCCCGATGTCTGCCAGTATGTCTACCAGGCGCTGCCCTGCTTCTTTAAGAAGTAACCTTTGACAGGCACCCGGTTCGATAGGGAAAATGAAAGCGAAAAGGAGAATCAGGCTCCTTCTTATCCTGTGCCTGCTGGTTATGGTCGGTGTTGGCGGTTATGCCCTTTTCCGCTACCAGAATACGTCTGCGGAACGGCTGCCGGACCGATATGACGGCGTCATCGAACAAATTCACAGCGCCGCAGATGAAGACCGTGACGGCATGGATGACCAGACCGACATTTTAGAGGGAGCCCTGCATTATGTTGCGTCCAGGCCCAAATATAAGAGCAGATATTATCAAACGGGCTATCCGGACGACGGCTATGGCGTATGCACCGATGTGGTGGCGTATGCGCTGAGGTACGCCGGCTATGATCTCATGGCTTTAATTGAGGCGGATATTCAGGCAAACCCAAATGATTATAACATTGAGGAGCCGGATATCCATATCGATTTCAGGCGCGTCAGGAACCTGAAGGTTTATTTTGCGCACGCCGCTCTCAGCCTCACCACAGACGTTTCCGCCATAGAGGAATGGCAGGGAGGGGACATCGTCATCTTTCAGAACCATATCGGGATTGTCTCTGACCGGCGGAACCGGGATGGCGTACCCTATGTCATCCATCATAACGGCCCCTGGCAGAAAACATATGAGCAGGATATTCTGGAAGACCGGGATGACATAGCCGGCCATTACAGGATGGCTGAGTGACTGACAGACCCGTCATGGAGCTGGGAGAAAACACTATGCCGAAACCAAAAGCCCTTGGTATGCCTGTACCAAGGGCTCAGCTTGTCGAAAATGTCTTTTTGAGTATTTTTTGGGTGCTGCGCACGCTTCGTTATCAGTGGCAAAACTGTGGTCAGCTTCGGAAGTACGAGAACGGAGCGCCTGGGAAGGGGCTCTGCCCCTTCCATTCCCGCAAGCCCTTTAAAAAGGGCTTGACCCTAAACTTCTGATCTTCGCACGTTTCTTTGTCACTTTAACGCCAGCGCCGATTTTTACGTTTCCGCTAAACTTGTTTTTCGACAAGCTGAGCCCCTGGTATGCCTGTACCGGGGGCTGTTGATTATTCCAGTTCCAGCCGCATCTCGATATGGGGGATGCCGTCCTCCAGGAATTCCGCCGAAGTCTGCCGGAAGCCCGCCCGTTCATAAAAGGGCTTGGCGTAGGTCTGGGCTTCGATGCGGATGGTTTTGGCGTGCAGCTTTTCCTTTGCCGTCCGGATCCCTTCGGCCAGCAGCCTGGAACCGATGCCGCAGCGGCGCTTGACGGCGATGACCCGCCCGATCGATACCTCCGGGAAGACCGTCCCGCCGGGCAGCACCCGCAGGTAGGCCTGCAGGCCCTCTTCGTCCCGGAAGAAGACGTGGTAGGCCTCCCGGTCGAAGTCGTCGACCTCCTGATAGGGGCAGTTCTGTTCGACGACAAAAACCGAGACCCGCAGTTTGTAGATCAAAAAGAGTTCATCGGCGGTCAGCTGGGAAAAGTGTTTGACGATACATTCCATGGGGAACCCCTCCTTTTCCCCCTATTATAGCATAAGCGGGGATTTTTCGGAAGGTTTTTTAAACTGCCTCATTGCGGGGGAAGACGGGATGTGGTATAGTGGGGGCAGGAGGTGAGCCGCTATGGCAAATGAGGATAAAAAGAACTTTAACGCAATGCTTGCGGAAGCCAAGGGGATGCCCAGAATCCAGCTTGTCACCGACCCGGCGACTATCCGGAAATACGGCGGCGACCGGATGTATTTCGCGCCGCCCATCGACTATGACCGGGCGATGCGGCGGGTGCCCCGGGGGATGGTGACGACGGTGGGGGAAATCCGCGCCTTTTTCGCCCGGGAGGCGGGCGCCGACTTCACCGAGCCGATCACCGCCGGGGTGTTTGTCTCAATCGCCGCCTGGGCGAGCTTCCAGCGGCAGGCGGACGAGACCCCCTACTGGCGTACGCTGAAAGCGGGCGGGGAGCTGAACCCCAAATACCCCGGCGGGATCGAGGCCCAGCGGGAAAAGCTGGAGGCCGAGGGGCATACCGTTATCCGGCGGGGACGGAAAAATTTCCGGTATTACGTCGAAAATTATGAAAAGGTGCTTTACAGGTTTTAAGACAGGAGGCTTTTGTATGTTTCCCACATCCCTTTCCAGCCATTTTGCTGTCCGGCGGCTGACAGAAGGCGATCTTGCGCAGATTCTGGACCTTTGCCGCGGAAATCCGCTGTTTTACCGCTATTGCCCGCCGTCTCCGTCTGCCGAAAGCATTCGGGAGGATATGAAAAGCCTGCCGCCGGGGGTGGAGCCGGAGAATAAATTTTACCTTGGCCTGTTTGACGGAGACGGGCTTGCGGCGGTGCTGGACCTGGTGCTCCATTATCCCGAAGCCGGGACGGCTTTTATCGGGTTCTTTATGACCGGCGCGGCCCGGCAGGGGCGGGGTACCGGCAGCGCGATGGTTGAAGAGATTTGCGCGGCGCTGAAACGGGAGGGTTTTACCCGGGTGATGCTGGCATACGCAGACGGCAACGCACAGAGTGAACACTTCTGGCGGAAAAACCGGTTTGCCCCCACCGGTGTGGAAAAGGAGATGGCGGGCTTCCGGGCGGTGCAGATGGAGCGGGAACTGTAAAAACCCCCGCCCTGCCGGACAGCAGGAGGGGGGTCTGACTGTCGAAAAACAAGTTTGGCGGAAACGTAAGAATCGGCTCCAACGTTATAATTACGAAGAAATGTGCGAAGAATTAAAAGTTTTACTCGATTTTTTTCAAAAAATCGCGGGACTGGAAGGGGCAGAGCCCCTTCCCAGGTGATCACTCTCCGTACTTCCGAAGCTGTCCACAGTTTTGACACTGATAACGAAATGTGCG
>DVHA01000246.1 GCA_018712425.1 Candidatus Faecivivens stercoravium
CCTGTAAAGACAGGATAACCGCTAGAAATTCGAGCCGTGTCATATCTTTTTTCATGTCCATCCTTCCTTTCGTAAGAGGTTTTCCTCTGCCTTACAAGTATATTATATCATACGTTATACCGTATGTCAAGGCCTTTTTGGCCCTTTTTTGGAAAATTTTTGATAGTAAATGATAGTAAATGATAGTAAATGATAGTGAATGATAGTAACCTTGCGTGGTATAATGCAATCATGGGGCAAAAGCAAAAGGCCCCGCTCTATATAAAACAAAGCCGCAGGCGTGTCAGAGCGACGCGCTGAGCGGCTTTTTTCGTGCTCGGGAGATGATTCGTTGGATGCCGATTTATCACAGATGCCCCCGCTGCGGGGCGAGGCTTCCGGCAGGGGAAACTTGCGGCCGGTGCAAACGGGTTTACCCCGCCAAACCGGGCGACATTTACACCCACTTTTACCAGTCCCGCGACTGGCATAAGGCCCGCGCACTTTGCATGAGCCGGCTGCACGGCCTTGACTGGTACGAATATCTGACCGCAGGGCGTCTGGTCCCGGGCGAGACGGTTCACCACATTGTCCCGCTCCGCGACGACTGGTCGCTGCGGTTGGACCCCTTTAACCTCATCTGCCTCACGAACCAGAACCATCAGCTGGTGCACATCGAGCTGGCAGCCGGCGGAGAGCGGCGGGAAGCGGTCATCAAGCGGCTCAGGGAGGCTCTCCGCTTCGGGTTGAACGGGGGAGAGGGGGAGTGAGAGAAACTTTCCGCTCTCGGCGCGAACACCGCAGGCACAGGTCCCTTTGCGCAAAATTGTAAATAAAATTTCCGGACGATTGGGAGGCGAACGGGATGGGCAGGGCGAGAAAGCCGCTGGCGGCACAAAAAGGGGACCTGACGGTGGCGCGGCAGGTCGAGTTGGAGCAGGCCGAAGCGGCGGTCCGGACGGGCGCCGACGATCTCCGCCGGCCGCCGAAGTGGCTGATTGACCCGGTGGCCAAGAAGGAGTGGAAGCGGGTGGTCACGGAACTCTCCCAGATCGGGATTGTAGGCAACCTCGACCTTAACAACATCGCCGGGTACTGCAACGCCTTTTCCCTCTACCGCCGGGCGGTGACGGCCCTCTCCAGCGACGGGGCGCTGTTTGATAAGGACGCGGTCGACGTCATGAAAAAGTACGCCGACGAGATGCGGCGGTTCGCTGCCCTCTGTGGGCTGACGATCGACTCGCGGCTGAAAGCCGGGGCCTATATGGCCGAGAAAAAGCAGCAGGACATTTCCGACCAGTTCGGAGATATTTAAGAGACCAAGGAGGCAGGCCGTATGAAAATACAGACAAAGAGTGAGATGAAGGCGAAAACTGCGCCCGGCACAGGCAAAGTTTCGGAGGGCACTGATATGCAGCAGGCGCCGGAGCTGGTGCTGGGACATGCGGCGTCTTATCCGGCGCTGGTCCCGGTGTCGGCGTTTGAGGAGACTGTGAAGTCTCTCGCGGAACCGGATGCCGGGAAAGCAAAGTCCCGGAAGAAAACGGCCGCAATCCAGGACAGTGGCGAGCGGACGGTTTTTCCGTCCGGTGCGGTTCGGGATATGCACGCGGGAAAGGGCCGGATGGATCTGCTGCCCTGGGAGGCGATCCTGGAGGTGTCCAAACACTGTGAAGAGGGCGCGCTGAAATACGGGGAACGCAATTGCGAAAAAGGCATCCCCATTCACAGCCTGATCGATTCGGCTTTCCGCCATCTGGCTAAGTATACGGCGGGGGAGACGGATGAGCCGCATCTGCGGGCGGCGGCCTGGAATATCCTGTTTGCCCTCTACATGGAGATCCGGCATCCGGAGATGCAGGACATCCCGGCGCGGATGAAGGACGGAGGCGGAAAGCCATGAAAAGGCGGATGCGCAGGTTATCGGTGCTGGTAACGCCGCAGACCTTCTGGCATCTGGCACGGATTGCCAAGATGGCGGGGTTTGGCGACAACCTCGGCCGGGTGATTGATAAGCTGGTTCGGGAAAAGGTGCTGGCTCTGCGGGGAGAGGAGGGAGACCATGGCAACTGACGCGAGCATCGCGGTATCGGTCAAGGACAATTTCTCGGCCGGCATCACCGGCATGAAGAAAAACCTCACCGACTTTGAAAAGGAGATCACCGCGACCACCCAGAAAATCCAGTCGTTAAACCGGCAGAAGGCAAACGTGGCGGTGGACGTGGCGAAGGCAAAGCAGGAGCTGAAAGAGGCGCGGAAGGCCTTCGATGATACCGACGAAAGCGCGAAGCGGCTGGCGGAGGCGGAATACAACTACGCAAACCTCACCTCCGAGCTGAAAAGCGTCACCAGCGAGGCGAATTCGGCCAGCCGGGCGCTAAATAGCCTCCGGGACCAACAGGCGAAAGCCGAAAACCGCGCGGGCGGCTCTTCCGCCCCTTCCAGCGGTATTTCGGCTACAACTGTGGGTAGCTCTTCCGGCAGCGGGTCCGGCGGGATTTTGCAGACCCTCGGGGCTGCCGGCGCGACCGGTTTTGTCGGGGACGTCGTCTCCGACGTGGTCGGGGCCTATATCGGTTCGGCCTTTTCGAGTGAAACCGGTACGGTCATCAGCTCGGCCCTTTCTTCGGCGTCAACCGGCGCCGCGATTGGAACGGCAATTGCCCCCGGCATCGGGACGGCGGTCGGGGCCGTGGGCGGCGCCCTCCTCGGGGCTGTGTCGGGCGCGACCCAGAACTTTGAGAGCCGGGACGATTATTTTAAAAGCCTTGTAGAAGACCGGTACGACCAGTATAACCAGGAAATCGCGGACGCCCTTTCCGCGGGGAGCACGGTGGCCTCCAGCCGGGAGCAGTCGAGGCTCCAGTTCTCGACCCTTCTCGGGTCTGACCGGGCGGCGGCCGAATGGGTCGACTGGATGCAGCAGTACGGCGCGGTGACGCCTTTCAGCTTCGACGACCTCTCCAGCATGAGCCGGGTCGGGCTCTCCTACGGCTTCGATACCGATGAGCTGAAGGCGATGATGCAGGCGGTCGGCGACGCCGGTTCGGCACTCGGCATCGAAGGGGCGGATCTCCAAAACATCGCCGCCTATCTCGGGCGGATGAACTCCAGCGACAAGGTGACGCTGGAATACTTAAACCCGCTGATCGAACGGGGCATTCCGGCGATCGAATACCTCGCCGAAGCGATGGCCGATTCGGCCGACAATGTGGAAGGGAAGCAGTACACCGAGGCGGACGTCTACGACGCGATTTCCAAGGGGATTCTGGACGGCAGCGACGCCGCCCGGGCGATTATGGGGGCGATGGCGGAGGACTACGGCGGCAGCATGGCGGCGATGAGCGAGACCTACGCCGGGAAGCAGTCGACCCTCCAGGACGCCGAAGACCAGTTAAACGCCGCGATGGGCGAAGGGTACAACGCCGAACGGGAAAAGGGGATCGACGCCCAGATCGAATACCTGTCCGGGGAGGCCGGCGCCCAGATGGAGGAGATGTATTCTCTCATCGGCCAGTATCAGGCAAGTCTCGAAAACGCAAAGGAAGAGGCGCTGCGGAACGCGCTGGAAACGGCAACCCAATCGGATGAATACCAGCTTGCCCAGCAGGAAGGGAACGGCGCCGAGATGGGACGGATCCTCGCTGAGGCAAAGGCCAAAGCGGAAACCGAATATACCCAGACCGAGGAATATCAGCAGTACCTCGCTTCCCAGCAGGGGATGATCGAGAGTTTGCAGACGGAGCTGTCGGGGTCGTATGAGGCGCTGGGCTATTCGATGGGGGAAAAACTGTCTGAAGGTCTGAAAAGCGCTGAAAAGAAGGTCCGGGATGCGGCGCAGCAGGTGGCTAATGCGGCACTTGCGGAGATGGCAGCAGCACAGGCCGGCAGTTACTCTGGCGGCATGACGGGCGTCGGCGCGCCGAACTACATCACCCACTCCCCCGATGTCGAAGGGCCGGCGAATGCCGCGGGGCTCGCCTACGTCCCGTATGACAACTACCGCACCCGGCTGCATGAAGGGGAACGGGTGCTGACCGCCGCCGAAAACCGGGCCTATACAGGGGGTTCCGGCGGGGTGACGGTGACCGGGAACAACTTCACCGTCCGGGAAGAGGCGGATATTGAGCGGATCGCCGCGGCGCTGGCGGATGAGATTGAGCAGAGGAGGCGGCTTGCATGGCAGTGACGGTAGAAGCGGTGGTAAACGCGGTTTCGGCGGCGCTTCATAAAGTCTTCCCCGACCGCCCGGTCTACATCAACCAGCAGGAACAGGATTTTAAACGGCCGTCCTTTTTTGTCGACGCCGTTTACTGGACAAGGGCGCGGCAGAATATCGGAACCGACCGGACGGAACTCTATCTGACCGTATACTGCCTTGAGAAGCTGACGGTAAACCGGAACGGCGACCTGGCCCTCGCCCTCCAGACGGCGGACAAGGTGGAAGGGCTGTTCCGGATGGGAACGCTGCCGGTGGGCGACCGGGTGTTAAAGGTCAGTGCCTCCCGCGGCGGACAGGACCGGGGCGAGTGCGACGTCGACCTCACGGTCAGCTGGAACGACTGGAACGGGTACGACCCGGACGCCGGGTATCCGCTGATGGAAAAACTGCACACGGAGGTGGTGCCGGATGAATCCTGGTGAACTGCGGGAGCGGGCGGAGATTCTTACCCTGAAGGAGACGGACGGGATATACCGGTGGGAAAAAGAGAAGGCCGTCTGGTGCCGGTATCAGGAGACAGGTAAAAAGAACCTGTTTTCTAAAGTGGGGGTCGGGGCCGCCGGGGCGGAAATCCTGCTGCGGGAGATGCCGGTGGACCTCACCCGGGCGATGCGGGTGCGCGGGCAGTTCCTATTCCTCACAGATATCCGGAGGGAGGGCACAGCACCCCGGTTTTTGAAGGTGCAGGCGGCTCAGGTGTCGCCGGTGACGGCAACGGTCAGCCGGCAGAGAGCCGGGATCGGCGAAAACGGCTACCCGGAAAACAGGGTGGAAACGGTGGCGGAATGCCCCGTCTGCCTCACTGAGAAATATCTGCGGAGTAATGACGAGACGGCGGCGGTGGAAAGCACCGTCCGGCTCGTTGCGGTCGCACCGAAGGTTTTAGTGTGTATTCCCGGCGACCGGATGGAGATCGACGGGGCGGTTTACCGGGTGGAGGTCTGCCACACGCTGGAGCCGTATAAGAACGAGTATGAAATTGAAAGGGTGGAGGACGATTGAGTCAGGAGATTACCATGCAGGGCTTTGACGATCTGCAAAGGCGATTCGATAAGGTGATTCGGGAAGAAAGCAAAAAGCGGCGGCAAATCCACCTGAAGCTGAACGACCTGATGAAGGAAGAAGTGGACGATGAAATTTTAGACAGCGGTCTTCGCGACCGGCACGGAAAGGTGCGCAGCTGGCAAGGCAAGTTCCCGGGCTCGGGCGGCGGGTACGCGGCGGTCCGGGCCATCCCCGGCAAAAATGAGTACGGGTACGCCTACGGGTATATCACCAACGCTCTGGAAAACGGGCACCGGGTGCGGCGGTCCTACCGGCTTGGCTATGTGTCCAAGTCCCGGCGGTTTACGGTAGAAGGATACGGTTTTTACGACAATGCGCGGTTTATGCTTAAAACCTGGTCCAGGATGGGCGCCGAAGAACTGGCCGAATGGGTGAGGGATGTGCTGGAAGGGCGGGAAACATGACAGTTGCCGGTAAAGCAAAAGCCCCGGAGGACCGGGGCTTTAGTCAGTCAGAGATGTGGAGTTTTGCTTTCAAGGCGTTTTGCAGTTCCTGGGAGAAGTTCAGGCCGGCGTCTTCCGCTGCCAGGTCGAGCCAATAAGGGATGGTCAGGGTCTTTTTGACCGAGCGGGTCAGGAAGCGCGCCCGGTAGATCTTCATGTTGACCTCGACCATCGCCGGGACGTCGCCTTCTTCCAGTTTCAGGCTGCGGATATCCGACGGGGCGGGGATGGGTTCCCCGTCCTGCTCCATACCGTAAAGGTGCAGGGCGAGAGATGATTTCGCGTCCTCCAGCGCTTCTTCGGTGGTGTCTCCAACGGCGATACAGCCGGGAAGGTCGGGGAAGCGCACGCCGACGCTGCCTTCTTTGCCATATTCGAGGATGCCGATATAGGCGTAGGTGTCCGGAAACATAACGTGCTCCTTTCTGCGGCGGAGGCCATCAGTCGAACTTCAGGCCGGACTGCGCCGCGATGCTTTTCAGGGTTTTTTGCGGAATGTCTTTTCGAGGATGGGGAAGGGTGACAAGGCCACTTTTTGTTGGGTGTTTAAACTGGTGGTGGTCGCCGACGCAGCGAACCTCTATCCATCCATCCGCTTTCAGTATCTTCATGACTTCCCGGGATGAGTAGCTTTTCAGGGGAATCTCCTCCTTACATGATTATTATAGCACGTATTCAAATACGTGTCAATAGGATTTAAGAAAAAGATACGTATTTTTGTACGTGCAAAGTGTGTTCAGGCAAAAAGGAGGTGACCGCCCACGACCATCAAAGAAACCCTGATCCGCTATGCCCACAGCTGTATCCGGGGGAATACCGTATCGGGGGTGAAACATAAGTGGGCCTGCCGCCGGATGCTCCGCGACTTCGACCGGGAGGGGGAAGCGGATTTCCCTTACTGCTGGGACGAAGAGCGGGCGCAGAATATCGTGGACTGGTTTGCACTGCTGCGGCACTCTAAGGGCGTGCTCGCCGGGCAGCCGATCATCCTCACCGACTGGCAGAAGTTCTTCCTCTGCCAGATCTACGGCTGGCGGCGGCTGGAAGACGGGCGGCGCCGGTTTAAAAAGAGCTTTGTCGAATGCGGGCGGAAAAACGCCAAGTCCCAGATGGAGGGCGGTACCGCCCTTTACGAGATCAGCGTCACCGCCACCGAGAACGGCGAGATCGCCGAAGGGTATACCGCCGGGACCAAGCGCGACCAGTCGAAGATCATCTTTAACGAGTGCATCAACATGCTGAAAGGTTCGCCGCTCCGAGCAAAATTCAAGATCACGAGAGAGCGGATCCAGCATATCAAGACGGGGAGTTTCCTCAAAGCCCTCAGCAAGGAGGACGGGCAGAAAGGGGACGGGACCAACCCGGCCTTTCTCTGTTTAGATGAGTACCACCAGCACCCGACGACCGAATTTTACGATTTAGGGCTCGGTTCTAACTCCAAAGAGCCGCTCCTCATGATCATCACGACGGCGGGGATGGATTTAAGCGCCCCCTGCTACACCCAGGAGTATGCCTATTGCAGCCAGCTTTTGGACCCCGGGAACGATGCGGTCGAAAATGAGGAGTACTTCGCGGATATCTGCGAGGCGGACAAAGGGGACGACCCGGGGGCAGCCGAAACCTGGCAGAAGGCCAACCCCATCAGGGCCAGCTACCCCGAGGGGCTTGCCAAGCTGCGGGGGGACTATAAAGAAGCGCAGAGTATGCCGGAAAAGATGGTCGCCTTCCGCACCAAATGCTTAAACGAGTGGGTGCAGGCAAAGGAAAACGGCTATATGGACATGGAGCGCTGGAAGCGCTGCCGGGTGGACAAAATCCCCTACGACCTGAAGGGGAAGGAGGTCTACGTCGGCTTCGACCTGTCGTCCAAGATCGACCTCACCTCCGTCGCCTTTATCCTGCCGGTCAAGGACGGGGAGACGGTCAAATACTGCCTCTTTTCCCACAGTTTTATCCCGAATGAGGCGGCCCTCCGGGAACGGGAGCTTTCCGACAAGGCGCCCTACGCCGCCTGGCGGGATATGGGGTATCTGACGGTGACGAACACCGAGATTGTCGACCAGTCGGCGGTGATGGACTATGTGCTTTTGACCTGCAAAGAGCGGGGATGGGCGATCCGGACCCTTTGCTTCGACCCGTCGGGGGCAAGCAAAATCATGATGGACCTCTCAAACGAGGGTTATGACGTCGAGGAGGTCTACCAGTCCCAGCGGAGTTTAAACGAGGCGACGCTGGGGTTCCGGGAACAGGTTTACGCCGGGAACGTCCTCTATGAGCCGAACCCGCTTCTCACCTTCGCGATGGGAAACGCGATGGTGCGGAGTGTAAACGGGATGATCAAGATCGACAAGGACATGAAGAAAAAGCGGATCGACCCGGTTGACGCAGCTTTATGCGCTTTCAAGCTTGCGATGTATCACGATTTTTACGAGCCGTCCAAGAGTTTGGAGGAGTGGTTGGATTCCGATACCTGGTAAGCGCATAACCTGACCGTTTTACAGCGAAAGGGGGTGAGACAAATGGGACTGATTACGAGGCTGCGGGAAAGCCTTGTCGCCGGGCGGCCAAAAAACGCCGTCCTATCGGACAATATGACGATGGATGAGCTGGCGGAGGCGCTGGGAGGAAAGCGGGTGGCTGGGAGCCGGGAGGCGCTTAGTTCCGCCACCTACTACGCCTGTATGCGGATCCGCTGCGACGCGCTGGCGAAGCTGCCGGTGAAGGTCTTGCAGGAGACCGGCCCGGGTGGGACCCGCAAGCGGCGGGACCATCCGCTGTGGGAGCTTTTGTCGCTCCGCCCGAACGAGTATATGACCGCCTACGACCTCTTCTGGGCGACCGAATTCCAGCGGCTGGACTATGGGCGGGCCTTCTGGGTGCTGGATGTAAAGGGCGGGGAGCGGAAAAACATCTACCTGCTCGATTCCTCCCGGGTGGAAATCTGGGTGGACGAAGCGGGCGGGACGCTTCTGCCGAAGGTCTGGTACATCTACCACGACCCCGGGAAGGGAGAGCTGTTCTACCGGCCGGAAGAGATCGCGGTTTTTCAGAACTTTGCGCCGGACGGCGTCCGGGGGAAGGGGATAAGGGCCTACTTATCGGGCGTCATCCAGAACGAGAACGACGCGGCGGCGGTACTCCGGGACAAGTACCAGTCGGGGTTGCAGGACCCGATCATCGTCCAGTATATCGGCGACCTGGA
>DVHA01000247.1 GCA_018712425.1 Candidatus Faecivivens stercoravium
CCCTTGCCCGACCTGGAGTCGACGGCGATGGCGGCAATCCCCTGCCGCTTGAACCACTGTAACCAGCGGGCCGTCATCTCGGGGTCGGCGGTGTCGCACTTGTTTAAAAGCACCACCCGCTTTTTGCTGCCGATCAGCTGGGGCAGCTCAGGGTTGCCGGAGCTCTGGGGAATCTTCGCGTCCCGCAGCTCGACGACAATATCGACATATGGGAGGTTACTCTTCATCAGCCTCCGCGTCTTGGCCATATGGCCGGGGAACCACTGGATCGATGGGACCTGGTCCATCCTCATAACCTCCCTTGCAAAAATCAGTCAATCAACCCGAAGGATGAAACCGGGGCAATCCGCAGGACCACTTTGCCGATCACCTCGTCTTCATCGACAAAGCCCACTTCGGAGAAGCGGCTGTCGGTCGAATGGTTGCGGTTGTCGCCCATGACGAAAATGTGCCCCTCCGGGACGGTGACCGGATAATCCCAGTCGCCCCGGTGGTTTTCATCGATCGTTTCATAGATATAGGGCTCGTCCAGCAGGCTGCCGTCCACCAGGACCTCCCCGTTTTCGTTAATATCCACCGTCTGGCCTTCCACCGCGATGACCCGCTTGACCAGCGCTTCATCCAGGCCGGTGTTTTCCGAAAGGATGACGGTGTCCCCCTGCTGCGGGGTATAAAAGAGCATCCACTCGATCAGCCGGTCGCCGTTTTGCAGCGTCGGCTCCATCGAATGGCCCAAAACCTCGACCGGGCGGATCACAAAACCGAAAATCAAAGCGACGATAATGCCGGCAAAGACAAACGCCTTGACCCACTCAATCAGCTCTTTCTTGGCGTTGCGGGGCGGTTTTGCAGCCGTCTCCCCTTCCGGGGCGGCCTCTCCGGCAGTGTCAGCCGGCTGTATATCCTTTTCTTCCAATTCTTTTTCGTCCATTGAATCCGTCCTTTCTTCGGGATAGGCAAACCGGGGACGCCGGACGGCGCCCCCGCGCATTGGATCATTGGTCAGTCTACCCCGCCGAAGGAACCGAAGGGATAGAACCGGAAGAGTACCCGACCTTCAATATCGGCTTCATCGATCAGCCCGATGACGGTATCCCGGCTGTCGAGCGACTGGGCGCGGTTGTCGCCCATGACAAATACCTGCCCTTCCGGGACGGTGACCGGGTAGGTCATGTCCCCGGGGGACTGGGTGGTTTCGGTGAGGTAGGGCTCATCGAGGACGGCGCCGTCGACCAGGACATCACCCTCCTCGGTCACCTCGACCGTCTGGCCGCCGGTCGCGATGACCCGCTTGACCAGCTGCTTGCCGAGGATGTTGTTATCCGAAATGATGACGATGTCCCCCTGTTCCGGCGTATAGAAGAGGTCGGATACAATGATCCGGTCCCCCTGCTCCAGCGCCGGAGACATCGAGCTGCCCTCGATGCCGATAACCTGGATGACAAAGCGGAAGATGACAAAGAAGATGAGGGCGACGATGATAATCGCCGCCAGCCAGCCGCTGAGAATCCGGCCGATGCTCTTCCGCTGGGGCGCTTCCGACGCGCCGGCCGCCGCAAAGGCAGCCGCCTTTTTGACCCGCTCGGAGGGCTGGTAGGCGTTCCGCTGCTGGGCGGCAATGGGGGCGGTGATCTCCTCCAGCCGCCGGCCGGCCCGCAGCTGCTGGGTCAGCTGGCCGGTCTGGGATGAAGAGACCGCCATCTTTTCCAGCTCGTCCTTCAGATGGGAGGGGCGGTGGGAAACGTTTAACTCATAGCTTCCGGTCGTCTGGGACTTCCGGGACGTACCGGACGACGACTGCCGCCGGGAAGCGGCCTCGCGGGCCCCCTGGGAAGGCTTTGCCCCCTGCGGGCGGGCCGAGCGGCGGGGTTGGCTGCGGGACGGAGCGGACGCCGTTTTCTGAGCGCGCCGGGGCGCCGGGGCATCCTCATCCCGTTTGATATCGTCAAAAGCGGAAACGTCGATCCGGAAATCGTCCCCCGACTGGGCGTCCTCATCCGCAGCAATCGGCGAAAAACGGAAACCGTCCCCGCTCCCGGAGGAAGAGGGCTGTTTCTGGGCGGTCTGGCGGGCCGGGGGCTGGGCAGGCCGCCCGGCAGGCGCCGCGGGCTTTTTCTCCGCTCTGCTCCCGGAAGCCCTCTGCGGTGCGGCAGAAGGGGCCTTCGAGGCCGGCGAGCCGCCTATCCCCAGTTCGGCCAGTATTTTATCGACTTCCTCATCGCTGGTGGTTCTTTTCTGCTCCGATGCCATAAAAAGCAGACCTTCCTTTCCTGCAAACATTAACCGCCGGCGGCGGATCCAGTTCATGCCCGGCCGCACAGGGCAAGCGCCGGGCCTTTTCTTTCATAAAATGAAGAGAAAAGCAAAAGAAGGAGACGCTGCCGCCCCCTTCTTCCTCGCTTAAGCCAATTATACGATTTTCTCTTTGACTCTGGCGGCTTTGCCAACGCGGTTGCGCAGGTAGTACAGCTTCGCGCGCCGTACGACGCCGTGACGCAGAACATTGACCGAATCGACCTTGGGCGAATGGATCGGGAAAACTCTCTCGATACCGACGCCGTGGGCAACCCGTCTGACGGTAAAGGTCTCGGAGATCCCGCCGTGCTTCATCGCGATGACGGTGCCTTCGAAGGCCTGGATTCTTTCCTTGTCGCCTTCGCGGATCTTGACGTTTACGCGGACGTAATCGCCGACTTCGATTTTGGGCATATCCGCTTTCATGCTGGACTGCGCAATCAGTTTCAGTGCATCCATTTCATTTCCTCCTGAGTTTTCAGACATTCGTGCATCGCAGGGCGGAAACCCCACCCTGTTTCAGATACAGAGGACTGTCCGGATAATATGGTGAACATATATCACCCGCTGCTCAAAACAGCGGAACAATATCTAGTACATAATAGCACAAGAATGGGGATTTTGCAAGCGTTTTTCCCTTTTTTAGAGGAAGAAAATGCCGAACCGGCATTCTCACCAGCGAAAATCCCCTTTTCCGCATAATTTCAGCCCATTTTGACAGTTACAGAAGGACGACCTTGCGGAAGACCTTTTTGCCCTTGCGGATCACCATCCCGTCGCGGACGGTGAGTTTCATCGTCGGGTCGGTCACCTTTTCGCCGTCGATCGAGATGCCGCCCTGCTGGACGAGCCGTCTCGCTTCGCCGTTGGAGGGGGCGATGCCAGCCTTGACGAGGAGGGTTAAAAGCCCCACTTCCCCTTCGACCTCGGCCGCCGGGATCTCGGAGGCGGGCATATTCTCGGTGCCGCTGGCCGAAGAGAAGACGGCGCGGGCGGCGGCGAGGGCCTTGTCAGCCTCTTCCTTGCCGTGGACCATCTGGGTCAGCTCGTAGGCAAGGCGCTCCTTGGCGGGATTCAGCTGCTCGCCCGAGAGGGTGCGTTCCATCTCCTCGATTTCCTCCAGCGGGATGAAGGTGAGAAGCTTCATGCACTTGATGACGTCCTGGTCGTCGACGTTGCGCCAGTACTGGAAGAACTCGTAGGGGGAGGTCTTATCCGGGTCCAGCCAGACGGCGCCCGACTGGGTCTTGCCCATCTTCTTGCCCTCGGAGTTGAGGAGCAGGGTGATGGTCATCGCGCTGGCGTCCTTGCCCAGCTTTTTACGGATCAGCTCGGTGCCGCCCAGCATGTTGCTCCACTGGTCGTCGCCGCCGAACTGGAGGTTGCAGCCGTACCGCTTGTAGAGCTCGAGGAAGTCGTAGCTCTGCATGAT
>DVHA01000248.1 GCA_018712425.1 Candidatus Faecivivens stercoravium
AAAAAGCTTTCCGGAAAGGCAGGCGGAAATTTATCCGTCAAACCTTTCCGGAAAGCTTTTTCAATGGAGAAATGCGCAGCATTTCCATCCTTCATACTGCCATCGGGCAGTATATCACCGCGCAGTGCGCGATATCATCAGGCCACAGGCCGGCATCATATTCCCGCAGGGAATCTATCATTTCCCAATCGCTTCCCACAGCGCCTCTTCCCGAAGAACAGGCACCCCCATCGCCTGCGCCTTCGCGATCTTGGCACCATACGAGCCCTTGCTCCACCGGTCGCTGCCCTTCGCCCCGACGACGACATATTGGACGGCCTTGGTAACGGAAGACTTGACCGTCCCCCCGGCCTCTTTGATTTTCTCTTCAGCCTCTTCCCGTTCACACCGGGCGAAGTCCCCGGTCAGCACGAAGACGCCGGTCTTTTCGGGGATCACCCCTTCGGCATACAGTTCCGCCGGGATTTCCACCGCCTTTTTGGTCCGCCGGGGGATAAAGCTCCGCTTCTGCCCCTCCAGCTTGTACCGCCCCTCGAACCGGCCGACATCCCCCAGGGCCGCCAGCCGGTAGTAAAGCTCCCGGCATCCTTTCGCATCGCTTAACGCGTTGTGGTGGTCGAGCGGGATGCCGAAATGTTCGCAGAGGGTGTCGAGCCGGTGGTTTTCCATCTCCGGCAGCATCTTCTGGGCCGCCCGGCAGGTGCAGAGATACCGCACCTCCCCGAACGACAGCCCGTACCGCCCCATCGTGCTCTTTAGAAAGAAGAGGTCGGCCGACAGCGCCGAGTGGGCGACCAGCACGCTCCCTTCGAGATATTTTTGCAGCTTCGGCCAGATCTCCGGGAAGGTGGGGGCATCCTTCACCATCTCGTCGGTGATCCCGTGGATCGCGAGGTTTTCCGCCTGCATCGGCCGTTCGGGGTTGACAAGGGTATAGTACTCCTCCGGTTTCCCCTCCGGCGGGTCATAGACAAGCCCGATCGCGCAGATCTGCCCGCTCGCGTCCGCCGTCTCGCAGTCGAGGAAGACATAAGCCGGCTTTTCCGGCGGCTGGTTTTCCGATTTCAGCATCCCGATCCGGGTCTCCCAGTCGGGGCACCCCTTCCGCACCCGGATAAACGCCCCGTCAAGGGTTTCCAGCGGGTCGGGGAGGCTCTCCGCCTCCACCCCGAAGTCCTTTTCCGGCGCCTTGAGATTCAGGTAAAAGAAGGCCGGCAGATAGGCCCCGCTGCTTTCCAGGTCCCGGGCAAACAGCGCCAGCGAATTCCCGTCCACCAAAACGAGGCTGTGGGTCAGCCACCCCCGCACCTCTTCCCACACCTCCCGGATGCCGGGGGCATCCTCCAGCTCTTCCGCCGGGACGGTGAGTCCTTTTACCTTCCCCTCCGGCAGCAGCGCCGGGCGGATAAGGCTCTCATACCGGTCTTCCGACCCATTGTCGGCGCGGTGGAGGGCCGAGAGGGAATAGACGCTCCCTTTATTCCCGATGCTCCGGCAGATGAGGGCCGTGCGCTCCATTCATCCACGCTCCTTCCATTCTTTGCGGATGCGGTTTAAAATCTCTTCGTCAGCCGGGCAGAAGGGGTAGTGGGCGGTCTCCTCCGGCGTCACCCAGCAGATGTCCTGGTGCTCCAGGAGCTTCGGCTCCCCCTTTTTGATTTCGGATAAAAAGAGGGTCAGGTGGATGGTCATATCGGGGTACTTATGGGTCACTTCCATAAAGATCTTCCCCGGCTCGACCTCGACGTCCAGCTCTTCCTTACACTCCCTCTTGAGCGCCTGCTGTCTCGTTTCCCCCGGCTCCACCTTGCCGCCGGGGAACTCCCAGAGGAGGGCCCGGGGCTTGTGCTCCGGCCGCTGGCAGATCATCAGCCGGTCGCCCCGGAAAATGAGGGCCGCGACGACCTGGGTGAGGTTCCCGGTGTGAGATTGACTTGCATTGCCTGACTGTGTCATAGCAGTAGATGTTCCTTTCCGCCCCGCAGAAGATTTCGACAAAAGGGGCATACCGACACCATTATACAGCGGTACGACGTTTTTTTCAACCGTCCCGCCCGCCGGCAGATATAAAAAAACGGAGGCTAAACCTCCGCTTTTTTATGAACCTTATATGGAATGAAAGGGGAACCCGGGTTCGCTCAGGATTCGTGGTGGCTGTGGATCTGTTCCAGCGCCGTCTCGATCGCTTTTTTCATCTCAGCGTCGGTGCCGGAAGCGTCCATCAGGTGCATCAGATGGGTGGAAGCACTGCTGCGTCCCTGGTTGCCCAGCGCCTTGATCGCCGCCATCTTGCATTCCCGGTCCTCCTTATCGAGGATCGAGACCAGGACGTTGTACGCCCCGTCCTCGTTGGAGGAAGCACAGGCCTCGGCGACCTGCTTGCACTTTTCGGCGTCGAGCTTTGCCACTTCGCCCTCCAGCTTTTCAAATTTACCTTCTTTGACCAGCTTGTCCGGATGGAAACCAAACATACAAAAATCTGTCCTTTCTTTGTTAGAAGACCGTGTTTAAGTGCGCGGCCACACAAATCATCACTCAGCGCACGGCCCCGGCCCGCACCGGTTCCATATCGCTGCCTATATTATAGTATGCTTTATACCCGCGTACAAGCGGGTATTTGCAAATAAACGTGGCATATTTTGTGAAAAAAAACCGGGAGCTTCTCAATTTTTGGTTAAGCTATCCGAACTCCAAAAAATCCCTCCGGTTTTCCGGAGGGACCTGACTGTCGAAAAACGAGTTTGGCGGAAACGTAAGAATCGGCGCTGGCGTTCAAGTGACAAAGAAACGTGCGCAGAATCAAAAGTTTTACTCGATTTTTTTCAAAAAATCGCGGGCATCCAAGGGGCAGAGCCCCTTGGCAGGCGCTCACTTCCCGTACTTCCGAAGCTGACCACGGCTTTGCTACTGATAACGAAGCGTGCGCAGCACCCAAAAAATACTTAAAAAAGATTTTTTCGACAAACTGATCCCTCCGGTTTTCCGAGGGGCCTGCCCTTAAAACATCCGGTCATACCGGATGGTCGTCTCAAACATCGACCGGATGGTATCGGGGTCGCGGGTCTGCCCCAGAATCCACATGATTTTGGTGACGGCGGCCTCCAGCGTCATATCCCCGGTCTCGAGAAGCCCCATCTCCTCGGCGTCCTTGCCGACGGCGTAGACCCCGAGGTCGCTCCCTTCGTGGATAACCTGGGTCGCCATAACGATCAGCTTGCCCTTTTTCACCAGCTCCTTTGCCGCCGATAAAAAGCTCTCCTCCTCGTTGTCGCAGGCCGGCAGCCCGCCGACGCCGAAGCTCTCGATGATAATCGCGTCATACTCCTCCCCGGCCGCCAGCAGCAGCTTCGGGGAGATGCCGGGGATCAGCTTGAGGAGGAAGACGCTCTGGTCGAGGGTGTCGTAAAAGGCGGGGCAGCCGGTGATCTCCTCCCGGATATACTGGACGATCTGCCCGTCGCGGATGGCGGCGAGATAGGGGTAGTTGATCGAAGAAAAGGCGTTGTAGCTCTTGGTGCGCATCTTCCGGGCGCGGGTCCCGGCGATGACGTTGCCGTCAAAGACGATGCTGACCCCGTGGGCCTGCTCGGAACAGGCGTAGGCGATCGAGTCGGAGAGGTTCATCCGGGCGTCGGTGTCCTCCATGTCGATCGGCCGCTGGGCGCCGGTGATGATGATGGGTTTCGGCGAGTTCTGGATCAGGTAGGAGAGGGCGGCGGCGGTAAAGGCCATCGTGTCGGTCCCGTGGCAGAGGACAAACCCGTCGTACCGGGGGTAGTTCTCCCGGATGCAGCGGGCCATCATGAGCCAGTGTTCCGGGCGGATGTTGGTGCTGTCCAGATTAAGGAGCTGCACCGCATCGGTCTTACAGAGCTCCCGGGTCCCCGGGATATAGGAGAGCAGGTCTTCGGAGGTGATCAGCGGCGTCAGCCCGCCTTCCGTCCGTTTGCAGGCGATGGTGCCGCCGGTGGCGATGACAAGGATTTTTTTCATAACGGTTCCTTTCTATCATACATCAATATAATATATATTATATATTTCGCTGCCCTTAAGGCAGCGACCAAGCTCCGCCTGGACGGGCCAAGTTTCACTTGGATGGACCAAAGGCTCTGCCTTTGGAATTCGCCAGGAGGCAAAGCCCTCTGGACCCAAATTTGCCGAACGCCGTTCCCGCGAGACGGAGCTCGGCAAAAAGAGCGTTTCAACCCCGCTTAAAGCTCTAATTGTTCAACTTAAACAATCACGTCCAATCCGCCGCCTGTTTTAATACAAACGCGTTTTTCCGGTACTCAAGTATCCCTTCCCGCCGCATCTTTGAGAGCTCACCCGACAGCGCGCTCCGGTCGACGCCGAGGTAATCGGCCAGCTGCTGGCGGTTAAAGGGGATGGAAAAATCCGGCCGCCCGGCCTGGAGGGCCTGGTCGGAGAGGTAGGAGAGGAGCTTTTCCCGGATGGTTTTCGGGGCGGTGTGGACAGTCCGGCGGGAGAGGGCGAGGCTCTTGCGGGCCAGCAGTGTGAGCAGCCCCCGGACGGCCTTCCCGGCCCCGGGCGCGTCCCCGGAAAGGCCGTCCGCCGATAAAAAGAGGATTTCCGCCCGTCCATCGGCGGTGACGCTCACCATCAGCGGTTCCCCCGGCGCCAGCGCATAGGCTTCGGCGAAGATATCCCCCGCCTCCGCCCGCCCCAGCAGGCTCACATGCCCCCAGATGTCGACATTCTCCATCCGGACGCTGCCGTCCAGCACCAGCCCGATCTCCCGCACCGGCTCCCCGGTGGACAGGACGGTTTCCCCCTTTTCATAAACCACCTGCCTTGCATGAAGGGCGGGGAGCAGCCCTTCGATTTCCGCACCAGTGCATCCGGCAAAGAGGGCCGACCCTTTCAGCTGTTCGGACAGGGTCGGAAAATCTATCTTTTGTTGTTTTGACAACGGATTTTTCCCCGCCTTTCCATTATAATAGAACCATCGTAAGAATCGGCGCTGGCGTTAAAGCTACTTAACGACGTGTGGCATCAGAAGTTTAGGGTCCAGCCCTTTTTAAAGGGCTGGCGGGACTGGAAGGGGCAGAGCCCCTTCCCAGGCACTCACGCCCCGTACTTCCGAAGCTGTCCACAGCTGCCCCACTTACCAGCGGAGTGTGCGCAGCACCCAAAAAATGCCTGCATTCAATCAGTCTGTCGAAAAAGTTCCATGGAAAGCGAAAAACTTTCCGATACGCTGAAATCATTAAATCACATTTTTTCCGGCGGCATGTACGGCGGAAAAAATACCTTGAT
>DVHA01000025.1 GCA_018712425.1 Candidatus Faecivivens stercoravium
GCGGCGGCAGCAAAAAAGCGGGGCCCCGCATCCACACGGAACCCCGCTTGACAGCGTGTATGCCCCTGCCGGGGCTGTCCTTACCCCCAGACATGGAGCAGAAACTGGATAAATAAAAACGCCGCGACGACAAACACCAGCGCCAGCCCGGCCCCCACCAGCGTCGCGCTGACCATCAGCCGCCGGAGCGGCTTGCCCTGGAGCAGCGGCGGTTCTTCCTTCTGCTCCTTCTGCTTAAGCAGCCCGTCGGGGCCCACTTCCCCCTCATCCGGGCCAACCGCCCCGCTTCCGGGCAGGTCGGGGCCCGGCCGGTACCAGGGCATCCCGTCGATGTTCATATTGGCAATCGTCCGGCCGTCGTCCCAATCGGCCCGTTTTTTCTTTTTCGCCATACGCATCCCCTTTTCATTCCTTTGCGGCATTTGATTTTCCCGAATAACCCAAAACCACCTCCAAAAGGATGGAGGTGGTTTCAGGTTGTCGAAAAAGTTTTTTGGAGTATTTTTTGGGTGCTGCGCACGCTTCGTTATCCGCGTCAAAGCTGTGGTCAGCTTCGGAAGTACGGTAACGGAGCGCCTAGGAAAGGGCTCTGCCCTCTCCACTCCCGCAAGCCCTTTAAAAAGGGCTTGACCCTAAACTTCAGATCTGCGCACGTTTCCTTGTCATTTTAACGCCGGCGCCGATTTTTACGTTTCCGCAAAAATTGTTTTTCGACAGTCTCCAACCACCCCCGGGCGTCGGAGGTGGTTGGACGGACTTGTTTAGTCGGCGGCGGAAACGGCGTTCGGGTCCTGCGGGGGCAGTTCCGGAAGCTTCTTGTTGCCGTCGGCGTAGAGGTGGCAGGTGACGGTGTGCCCCGGCTCGACCTCGTAGGTGGCGGGTTCCTCCTGGCTGCACTTTTCCATGCAGTAGCGGCAGCGGGTGTGGAACTTGCAGCCGGCAGGCGGGTTCGCGGGCGACGGGATCGACCCTTCGAGGATGACGCGGTTCATCTTGGCGTCGGGGTCGGGCATCGGGATCGCGCTGAACAGCGCCTGGGTGTAGGGGTGCAGGGGGTTCGCGAAGATGTCCTCCTTATCGCCCATCTCGACGAGGTTGCCGAGGTACATGACGCCGATGGTGTCGGAGATGTGCTCGACGACCGACAGGTCGTGGGAGATGAACAGGTAGGTGAGGTTGTGTTCCCGCTGCAAATCTTTCAGAAGGTTGATGATCTGGGCCTGGATCGAGACGTCCAGCGCCGAAACCGGCTCGTCACAGACGACGAAGGAGGGGTTTAGGGCCAGGGCTCTGGCAATGCAGATCCTCTGCCGCTGTCCGCCGGAGAACTCGTGGGGGTAGCGGTCCTTGTGGAAGGGCTGCAGGCCGCACTCGCTCATGATCGTGTCCAGATAATCGTCGTAGTCCTCTTTGGCGACAATCCCGTGTTCCCGGACCGCCTCGCCGATGATCTCGCCAACCGGGAGCCGGGGGGAGAGGGAGGAATAGGGGTCCTGGAAGATGATCTGGATCTTCGGGCGGATGGCCCGGAGCTGTTTCTTCGTGAGGGTGCCGATGTCGGTGCCGTTGAAGAGGATTTCGCCGGAGGTCCGCTCGAGGAGGCGGAGGATGGTCCGGCCGGCGGTCGACTTGCCGCAGCCGGACTCGCCGACCAGGCCCATCGTCGTGCCGCGCTTTAACTTAAAGGAAATCCCGTCGACAGCCCGCACCTGGCCGACGACCTTGTTGAACAGGCCGCCCTTGATGGGGAAATACTTTTTGAGGTCCCGCACTTCCAGCAGGATATCGTCCTGCTGCACGGCGGCGGTGTTTTCTTTTTCACTCATGGCGGTCACTCCCCTTTCTTTTTGTCGAGGTAGTCAAGATAGCGGTAGCAGCTGCACTGGTGGGTTTCCGAAAGCTGGATGACCGGCGGGTAAGCGCCGTCGCAGTGTTCGGTCCGCATCTCGCAGCGGTCGCGGAAATAGCAGTAGTTGGGCATCGCGATGGGGTTCGGGACCTTGCCGGGGATGCAGTAGAGCTCGTCGATCTTCTTGCCGACGACCGGCTTGGAGTTCATCAGCCCAATGGTGTAGGGGTGGCTGGGGTTTTTGAAGATGTCGTGGACGGTGCCCTTCTCGACGATCCGGCCGGCGTACATGACGACGACATAGTCGGCCATCTCGGCGATGACGCCGAGGTCGTGGGTAATCAGCATGATCGAGGAGTTGATCCGGTCTTTCAGGTGCCGCAGAAGGTCGAGGATCTGGGCCTGGATGGTGACGTCCAGGGCGGTGGTGGGCTCGTCGGCGATAATCAGCCGGGGCGAGCAGGCCAGCGCCATCGCGATGCAGATCCTCTGCCGCATGCCGCCCGACAGCTCGTGGGGGTACATCCGGTAGACGCCCTCGGCGTTGGCGATGCCGACCATCTCGAGCATCTCGATGGTGCGGGCTTTGACCTTCTCCTTATCCCAGTCGGGGTAGTGGAGCTTTAAGACCTCCTCAATCTGCATCCCGATCCGGAAGATGGGGTTTAAGCTCGTCATCGGCTCCTGGAAGATCATCGCGATCTGATTGCCGCGGATCTTCTGCATGACCCGGGTCGGGGTCTTGGCGATGTCATAGACCATATCGGAACCGGCGAAACGGATTTCGCCCTCGACGATCTGGCCGGTGGGGCGCTGGACCAGCTGCATGATCGAGAGCGAGGTGACGCTCTTGCCGCAGCCGGACTCGCCGACGATGCCGACCGTCTTGCCGACCGGGACGTCGAAGGAGACGCCGTCGACCGACTTTACGGTGCCGATATCGGTAAAGAAGTAGGTGTGCAGGTTATCGACCTCGAGGACGTTGTTCGGGTCGTGCATCTGGGCGGTGTACTCGGACGGGTCGACATGCTTGCGTTCCCGTTTTTTCTCCAGCTCCTTGGTGATCTTGCGGTTTTCCCGGGAGATCCGGCGGGATTCCTTGCCGGAGATATAGTTTGCATCTTTTTTCTTATTACTAAACATCTGCTGCGCGCTCCTTTCCCTCAGCGTTTCATCTTCGGGTCGAAGGCGTCGCGCAGGCCGTCGCCGACGAAGTTAAAGCCGAGAACCGTAACCAGGATGCAGAAACCAGCCGGAATCCAGCAGTACCAGTAGTTGGTCATGACAAAGACGTTGCTAACCGAGGAGATGATGTTGCCCCAGGAAGCGTAGGGGAACTTGACGCCGATGCCGAGGAAGGACATCGTCGACTCGGTCAGGATGATGCCGCCGAGGCTCATCGTGCACTGGACGATCAGCTGCGGGATGACGTTCGGGACCAGGTGGCGGAAAATCCGTCTGGAGACCGAAATGCCGGTGGCTTCGGCCGCAACCATGAATTCCTGCTCACGCAGCGAGAGGATCTGGCCGCGGACGATCCGGGCGATGAAGGGCCAGTTGAGGATGGCCAGGACGACCATCATGAAGTAGATACGGGTCTGGGCGCCTACCTGGTAGGAGTCCATGACGGCGCCGAGGATGATGAGGATCGGCCAGGTGGGGATGCAGTAGAAGATATCGACAATCCGCATGATCAGCATATCGACCCACTTGCCGAAGTAGCCGGCGAGGCCGCCCAGCACGACGCCGATGATCGTCTCGAGGATAACGACGACGAAGCCGATCATCAGGGAGATCCGGCCGCCGTACATCAGGCGGGTGAGGATATCCATGCCGGCGCCGTCGGTCCCGAGCCAGTGGCTGGAGGAAGGCGCGAGGTAGGTCTGGATGAGTCTCGTCTGGGAGGCGGTGCGGATGGTGTACCGGGTGTTCTCCCGGACGACCTCATAGTCAACCGCGTTGCCTTCCGCGTCGGTCAGGGTGAATTCGGTGGTATCGGTCTCGATCGCCTCGATGATCGCGGCGCGGAGCTCGGTGGAGATGACGGTGCCGTTCTCAATGCCCTGGATCGAATAGGGGGAGATGACGCCGACTTCTTCAGAACCGGTGGAGATAACGGCGGACTGGCCGTCGATTTCAACCGAGTAGCTGGTACCGTCGGCGGTGAAGGAGCTGTCGCCGTTCAGGGTCGCGACCAGCGCTTCCTTTTTCGCCTCATAAGAGAGGGCGGAAGCCTCGATGATCTCCTGGGTCGCAAAGCCCAGTTCCTGCATCGCGCTGATATAATAGGTACGGCCGGAACCGGTGATGGTGTACTCCACCCCGTCGTAGGTGAAGGAGGCAGCGCCGGCATCCATCGCCTCGTTAAAGGCGGCGGTGAGGTCGTCGGTCACTTCGATTGCCTCGGAAGAGAGGACATAGGAGCCCGCCAGCCGGTCGGCCTGGGCGACAGTGGCGGTGCCGGAGATGGTGTAGCTGTTCTCGCCGATCTCCTGGAGGACATAGGTGTTCTCCCCCGCCTCATAGGAGGTTTCGCCATTGTTGACGGCGAGGATCATCGAGGTGCGGGCGGCGCTGGGGAGCGAGCCGTCGTACGCCTCGGTGTAGCGGTAGTCGGTGTTGACGGTCGCGCCGGCAAAGTCGGTGACGACCTCTTCGTAATCCTCAAAAATCTGGCTCTCGCCGTAGGGGGAGATCATCCCGCCGATATAGGAGAAGATGAACATGATGATGAGGATGACGACGCCCGCCATCGCGAGCTTATTGCGGAAAAACCGTTTGGCGACCATTGCGCCCGGGGAGAGGACCTTTACGCGGCGTTCATCGTCCAGCGCCATTTCCTGGCCGTCGGGCCCCTGGGGTTCCATCTCAGGGTCAAGACCGGTTTTCTTTTCTTCGATAGACAAAAGGTATCCTTCCTTTCTTCGTTAGAGTCGGAGAGCGGCCATCAATCGAGGCGGACCCGCGGGTCGACAACCGCATACATGATGTCGGCTATCAGCATACCCAGAAGGGTCAGGATCGCCAGGAAGCTGGAGTAGAACATATAGAAAGGAATATCGCCGTTGACCATGGCGTCGTAAGAGACGTAGCCGATGCCGGGGATCTGGAACAGCGTCTCGGTGATCATCGCGCCGGAGAAAAGGCCGGGGAGCGAGCCGCCGAGAAGGGTGACAACCGGGATCAGGGTGTTGCGGAAAGCGTGCTTGTTGACGACGACGCTTTCCGACAGGCCCTTGGCGCGGGCGGTCCGGATATAGTCGGAGTTTAAGACTTCGAGCATGTTGGTGCGGGTGTAGCGCATCAGCGAGCCGATGTTGATGATGGTCAGGGTCGCAACCGGGAGCACCAGGTGCTTGGCCATATCGAGGAATTTGCCGAAAGGCGAAAGCTGGTCGTAGAAGCGGCCGACAATGCCATAGAGGTCAAACCAGCCAAGGTTAATCGAGAAGACGTATTTAAGGAGCGTCGCGAAGAAGAAGGTCGGCAGCGAAATACCGATCAGGGCGATGACGGTTACGACGTAGTCCGCCATGCCATACTGTTTGCGGGCGGCGAGGATGCCGAGCGGGATCGCGATGACGATCTGCAGGACAAAGGTAATCGCGCCCAGGGCGAAGGAGTACCAGATCGAATCGGCGAAGACGTCGAGGACCGGGCGGGTCCAGTACCAGGAATCGCCAAAATTCCCGCGGACCGAGTTCCAAAGCCAGGAGAAATAGCCTTCAATGATGGTGTTGTCGAGGTTGTACATTTCGGTCAGCTGCGCCAGCCATTCCTCATAGCTCTTCGCGCCCGGCAGCTGGGAAAGCTGTCTGGCCTGAGACTCTACGAAGGAAGTCGGGATACAGCGCATGATGGTGTACAGGATCAGCGCGACAAAGAAAAAGATGACGACGCTGATGAGTAACCGCTTGATTATGAATTTGCGCATAAAATCAAGTCCCCTCCTTATAGAATTTATGGTAAGTTTTCACACAGAAGCCCAGCTTGTCCGACAGCGAAAACCGCCAAAAACCGACAAACTGCCCCAGAAGGAGGCCCATCGCGTCGTTGCGACGGGCCTGTTCTGCGGCAATAGACCTCGCGTTATGAGACTATTTGGTTATCCCGGCGGGATCAGTTCATCTCCATGTTCTGGATATCGTTCATCCAGTTCCAGTACGGGGTGACGTCAGGGGTGATGGTGTCGACATTGACACGCTCAGCCGAAACGACGTACATCTCCTGTCTCTGGTAGTACGGAACCTCAACGCCCCAGTCCTTGATGATATCCAGGCATTCCTTATAGATCGCCTTGCGGTATTCCTGGTCAGAGGAAGTACGGGCATCCATAATCAGCTGGTCGAGCTGTTCGTCGATCAGGTAGGCGTGGTTGGAGCCGGTGGAGCCGGGCGCGCCGACGACGTTCTTGGAGTGCCAGGTCTGGTACATATCCGGGTCGAGGGAT
>DVHA01000249.1 GCA_018712425.1 Candidatus Faecivivens stercoravium
ATTTCTGTCACGTTTCTTGATTCCTGCCGAGCGGCCTGCTGCTTTCCGAAGACCGGCCTCCCACGGCCGGTCTCATGCGGCTGGGGCGGGCATCTCATGCCGCGTCGAACAGCGGGTCCAGGGCCCTGCGGGTCCTGGCGGATTCCAAAGGCAGAGCCTTTGGTCCATCAAAGTGAAACTTTGTCGCTGCCATAAGGGCAGCGAAATAATCATCCAATGCTTTGACAAAAATTATTTTCCGTATATGGGACACTGCCCCAGGATATACACATCCTTATTATACCACGCGCCGGCGTTTATTTCCAACGGAATACCTAAAAATTCAGGATTCATTCACAACAAGTTCCCCAAAAATCGTCGAGTTCGTCCAAACCCCCTTTACAAAAAGTATCGGATGGATTATAATTTACAATACGTTAAGCTGACAAAATGGGGAATGTTGTCCACACCTTTTCACTGGGACAAAACCCAGGCAGAAAGGATGAGGCCGGTGAGCAGCGAATTTCCCCGGATATTGACCCTCCTGCGCAAAGAACGCGGGATTTCACAAAAACAGGCGGCGGCTTCCCTCGGGGTGTCCCAGGCGCTTTTGTCCCACTACGAAAACGGCATCCGCGAATGCGGGCTCTCGTTTGTCGTAAAGGCGGCGGACTTTTACGGGGTCTCCTGCGACTACCTGCTGGGCCGCACCGCCGACCCCGGGCGGCGGGAAACCTCCCCCCCGCCGGAAGAGGAAAAGCCTCCCGCCGCGGAACCGGAAGGTGAGGCCCACCAGCCGCTGACGGGGGCGTTTAAAATGCTCCTCGCCCTCTGCGACCGGATCGGCTGCCCCGCCCTCTCCCGGGAGGTCGAACGCTACCTCACCGCCGCCGTCTACCGGATGTTCCGGCGGCTCTACCGGGTGCACCCCCGCAACGCCGAGGGGCTGTTCACCCTGCCCGGGCCCCGGGGGGAGATGCTTGCCCGGTGCCGGATGGAGGAAGCGGCCGCCGAAGCGGATATCATCGCCGGCGACCTCTGCGGCGAAGGGGTTCTAACCCCCGCCCAGCGGGAAAAAGGCGCCCTCACCACCGAAACCCTTTCAGGATACGGCGAAGACGGGAAAGCGCTCCTGGCGCTTATCCGGGAAGAGGAAAACGGGTATAAAAAAGAGTGAAACTTTAATAGTTCATATAACAATACAATATTTGAAGCATTGAATGTTTATTTCGCTGTCCTTAAGGTCAGCGCAGGGATGCAAAGCATCCCATCGCAATCAGAGATTGCGACCCGCTTCGCTAAGAGTTCCCCTTGGATGGGACCAAGCTTCGCCTGGACGGTCCAGGACCCTCGCGGGCCCTGGACCCGCTGTTTAACGCGGCCGTGTCTCTCGCTCCCCCGTGTGTGTGACCGTTCGTCAAGCGAACGGTCTTCGGGACGTTGACTGGACGTTTGGAAAGTTTATATTGTTTATATAAACTATCAATCTTCAAAAATTCTTTCCAGCATCCTGCCCCCGGTTTCCGGACCGGGGGCATTTTTGCGCCTTGCGGAAGGCGGGGCAACATGTTATAATCAAAGCAGAAAAACACGGGCTTGGCCCACAGGAGGCACCATGCTGCATATTCTAAACTATGAGCGGCCGCAGACGCTGGAAGAGGCCTACCAGCTGCGGCAGAAAAAAGGGAGCGCCGTCCTCGGCGGCACCGGCTGGCTCCGGCTCGGCGAACACACCCTCCGCACCGCCATCGACCTTAGCGGCCTCGGGCTCCGGTACATCCGGGAGGAAGGGGAAGCCTTTTCCATCGGCGCCTATACGACCCTGCGGGATCTGGAAACGGATGAACGCTTAAACGCCGCCTTTGACGGGGCTTTCCGGGAGGCGGTGCAGGCGATCGTCGGGGTGCAGTTCCGCAACTGCGCAACGCTGGGCGGCAGCGTATATGGGCGGTTCGGCTTTTCGGACGTCCTGACGCTGCTGCTCTCCCTCCACTGCGAAGTCCATCTCTACCGGGAAGGGTGGGTGCCGGTTGAAATTTTCGCCGCCCGGGGCCCGGAGGCGGATATCCTCACAGAAGTGCGGGTGTATAAAGACCGCCGGGTCAAAATCCTCTCCCAGCGGCTGAACGCCAACGACTTCCCCTCGATCACCGCCGCTGTCTCGGCAGGGGCGGACGGCTTCCGGGCGGTCATCGGCGCGCGGCCCTGCCGCGCCAGGATCGCCGCCGGGCCGGAAGCGGTCAATCAGGATAGAGCGGCCGCTTTCGCCCAAAAGGCGGCGGACACGGTCACCTACGGAAACGGGATGCGGGGCAGCGCCCCTTACCGCAGGGCGCTGGCGGAAACGCTCGTCCGCCGGGCGGCCTTATCCCTGATGGAACAGGAGGCGGAATAATGGACAGACAGATTACCTTTACGTTAAACGGCGTCAAACGGACCGCCACCGTCCCCGCCAGCCAGTTTTTGCTGGAAACCCTCCGCGGGATGGGCTGCAAGAGCGTCAAGCGGGGCTGCGAGACGTCTGGGTGCGGGCTCTGCACCGTCTGGCTGGACGGGACGCCGGTCCTCTCCTGCACCGTGCTGGCCGTCCGGGCGGATGGGCACGCCATCACGACCCTGGAGGGGCTTCAGGATGAGGCCCGGGCGCTCGGCGGCTACCTCGCCGACGAAGGGGGCGAACAGTGCGGATACTGCGCCCCGGGGCTGATGATGACCCTGCTCGCGATGGAACGGGAGTACCCGGATGGGGTCCCCACCGAAGCCGAAATCCGCCATTACCTGGAGGGGAACCTCTGCCGCTGTTCCGGCTATGAGTCCCACATCCGGGCGGCGGTCCGGTATTTCCAGGACAAACGGGAGGTGAAGTAAATGGCGGAAAAATACCTCGGCAGCCGCACCCGCAAAAAGGACTGGGAAGCTTTGACGACCGGGCAGCCGGTCTATACCGACGACCTGGCACCCGCCGGCTGCCTCACCGTCAAGCTGCTGCGCTCCCCCCACGCCCATGCGCGGATCCGTTCCATCCGGACCGACCTCGCCCTGAAGGTACCGGGGGTGGTGGCGGTCTACACCTATGAAGACGTGCCGCAGGAGCGCTTTACTCTCGCCGGGCAGACCTACCCCGAGCCGTCGGCCTACGACCGGCTGATCCTCGACCGGGAGCTCCGCTATGTCGGCGACCCGGCCGCGATTGTCGCCGCCGAGACCGAAGAGGCGGCAGACAAGGCGCTGCGGCTGATCAAGGTGGACTACGAAGTCCTCCCGGCCGTCCTCGACTTCCACACAGCCATGGACAACCCCACCCTCGTCCATCCGGAGGAGAGCTGGCACTGCCTCTGCCCGGTCGGGGCGGACAACCGCCGCAACCTCGCCGCCTCCGGCAGCTGCGGGGAGGGGGACATCGAAAAGGCGTTCGCCGGGTCCCGCTGGGTCGTCGAGGAGACCTACCACACCAAAGCCTGCCAGCAGGCGATGATGGAGACCTTCCGCACCTGGTGCCAGATGGACGCCTACGGCCGCCTGACGGTCGTATCCTCCACCCAGATCGTCTTTCACGTCCGGCGGATCCTCTCCAACGCCCTCGGCATCCCGAAATCCCGCATCCGGGTGGTGAAGCCGCGGATCGGCGGCGGTTTCGGCGCGAAACAGACCAGCGTATCGGAAATCTACCCGGCTTTTGTGACCCTGAAGACCGGCCGGCCGTCAAAAATCGTCTTTTCCCGGTATGAGTCCCAGACTGCCTCCTCGCCGCGGCATGAGATGGAGCTCCGGGTCAAAATCGGCGCGGCCGGGGACGGGCACCTGACAGCCATCGAAGTCTATACCCTCTCCAATACCGGCGCCTACGCCGAGCACGGCCCGACTACCGTCGGCCTCTCCGGCCACAAGTCAATCCCCCTCTACCGGGCCGACGCCTTCCGCTTCAGCTACGACGTCGTCTACACCAACCGGATGTCCGCCGGGGCCTACCGGGGGTACGGCGCGACCCAGGGGATCTTCGCGGTTGAGTCGGCAATCGACGAACTGGCCCACCGGATGGGGATGGACCCCGCCGAACTCCGGATGCGGAATATGGTCCGGGAGGGCGACCGGATGCCCGCCTACTATGGGGAGATCAGCCAAAGCTGCGCGATGGACCGGTGTCTGGAAGCGGTCCGGGAGGCGATCGGCTGGGATGAAAAATACCCCCGGAGGGTGCTGGAAAACGGGCATATCCGCGGGGTCGGCATGGCGCTGGACATGCA
>DVHA01000250.1 GCA_018712425.1 Candidatus Faecivivens stercoravium
GTTGTAAGCGGTGACGCCCGAGGGGATGTTGTTCGCCGTAACATTGACCGCCTGGCTGAGGGCGGTGCCGGTAATCAAATTCCCGTTATTGTCGTACGCTTTCCGGCCGTTAAACAGGTTCCCCGCCGCCACATCGGTGACGGTCGAAAGGGCTGTCCCGGTCCGCAGCTCCTTCGAATCCCCGGCGTAAAAGGTCTTTCCGCTGAAGACCGTCGCCTCCGTCGCGGTGGCGAGGGCGAGGTCAGCGCTGCCGACGCCCCCGCCGCCCTTAAAATTTAGGATTTTCCCCGTGGTGTCCACCACAACGGCGACCCCTGACCCGGTCACAAACTGCCCGTCCGAAAGCCCCTCGCCGTTCTCCTGCCGGGCGGTATAGCCGACGCCGTCGATCGTGAAGGTGTCCCCTTCCTCGAAGTCCGCCGCCGCCTTAAACCGCCCCATTAACAGCCCTGCCTGTTCATTCAGCCCGGTCAGCTTGTGGACCGTCCCCTCCTTTGCATGGGCCAGGGTCACGACCCCCAGCTGCTCGATCGCCGCCTCCAGCTCGGAATACTCGATGAAAATCCCGCTGCCCGAAAGCTCAGCGGTGATGTTCGGCGTCGACGCGACCGCCACCGTCAGCTGGATGACCCGCTCGTTCAGCGTCGCCTCGGTTTCCCCGGGGATATAGTCCCCCTCCTCCCCGGCGTTGCCGTAGGCGTAGAGGATATCCGCCCCGCCGTCCGGGTTCTGGGCGTAGAGCCCCAGCTCCCGCCAGGTAAACCCCGTCTCCACCTCCCGGAAGGCCAGGACGCTCTTAAAGGTCACCTGGTCGCCGCTCCTGGCCATATGGGACAGCTCCAGCTCACACTTCGGCGACACCACCGCCGTCACCGCCGCGAGGTTGCCGGAATAGGCGGCGTCCCCCATCTCCATCTTGGTGAAGTGGAGCCCCTCGCCGGTCATGCTCTCCGCCAGCAGCGAAAGCCCGGCGTCGGTAATCGTCATCTGAAAATTGGCCACAAAAACACCCCTTTCAAGTTTTGCCCCTTCGGGGCAAGTGATGCCGGCCGCCAAGCGGCCTGTGATGCCTGCTCCGCAGGTGATGCGGCGCTCCGCGCCTGTGAGGCACGGCCCTTCGGCCCGCGTTAAGGTACGCTTCGCTCATTTAAATCCCTTTTCGGAAAGACTGCTGCGTATTTTGCGCCATCCCTTCCGGAAACAGAATTTAAATCCGTCCCGCAGGGACACCTTAACGTGGCCCGCCGGGCCACACATCACGCGCGCAGCGCGCATCACTTCATCACGCGCCGCAGGCGCACATCACTTACATGACCGTCACGGTCATGTACAGCTTCTCCATCGCGTCCACCGGCTGTACGCCCATCTCGACGACGACGCTGTCGGCGGTATCCCCGCGGCTGACGGTGATGTCGGAAAGTTCCGGCTTCTCCACCGCCCGCAGCTCATACAGCTGGGTTAAGTAGGCGAACAGCTCCTCCCGGAACAGCTCCCGCCCGTCCTCGTCGTTGGCGCACTTGCCGAGGTAGTAGTTCTCAAAGGTGCTGCGCACATCCTCCGCGATCGCGTCCATCACCCGGAGGGTGCGGTTTTTGCGGAACGCCTCCCCCTTGTCGGCCGTAAAGCTCACAAAGGTGTTGATATCCTGCTCGACCACCACCTTGTTGCCCCGCTCGATGAAGATAAACTGCCCGGCGTTCAGCCCCTTGATGATCTCGCTCGAGAGCAGCGGGTTCAAAACCGCCACCGCCCCGTCATAGCTCTCAAAGGTGTTAGACTTGTTGACCGCCGCCCCGGCCGTCATCCCCGCGACATAGGCGGTCGCCTCGGCCTCGCTCACCTCGGTGCCGTCCGAGAGCCGGACGCCCCCTTTGACCGAGATAATCCCCTCGTAGTCGGCCTCAATGCTGGGCAGGACCGCCTGGATTTTGACCCCCTCGTCCTCCCGCATCTCCTTGACAAACTGGACGGCCATCTGCTTGACCGACGCGTCTGTCGCCGGCACCGCCATCGTGTTGTAGGTGAGCCGCTTTGCCCCGGCGAAAAAGTCTTCCCAGTCCTCCTCTTCCGCCTCGTCGTCGGTGCCGCCCGCCAGGACGATCCCCGCGTGGGGCAGAAGCGCCCCGGTGCCGGAAAAGGTCACCCACTGGTTGTCCTGAAGCGCGTCCGCCGTCTCCGCCTGCTGCTCCTCCATCAGCCGCCCGTCGAGGAAGGTCTGGACCGTCAGCGGCCCTTCCCCCTCCTCCGACTCCAGCAGCTTCACTGTCAGCTTGTTCCCGACGCTCCCGGGATACCGGGCGGTGACGGTCAGCATCCCGTCGGTCTTGGTGGCCGGGGTGCCCCCCGCCAGCCGCCAGACCAGCACCTTCTGGGCCCGCTTTGCCGCCTCCCGTAACAGCTTTAACTCCTCCGACAGGCTGGACAGCCCGAACACTTCCCGGACGTCGGTGTCCTTATCCACCTCGACCGCCTCGCCCACCGGCCCGAAGGGCACCTCCATCGGCAGCAGCACGACCCCGCGGTCGGACACGCTGCTCAGCGGCGAGAACGCCGACACAAAGTTGATGTAGGCCCCGGCCCGCACCTTATTTTTCGCTACAAAAGTTCCTCCTGCCATAATACCTCCTTGGTTCTGTCGAACAATGATATACTGCGTATGATATATCCGCTGACGCGGTATGATGCCGCGCTCCGCGCTGATGATATATGCCCTTCGGGCATATGAAGGTATCGCTTCGCGATGATTCAATAAACTCCCCGGCAGATTCGTTAAAACTCTTACTATGTGCCTTCCGGAAAGCCCGGACCCGCTTTTTCCCTCTCACCTGCCGGAATTCTTTTTAAATCAAAGGCCGCTCGCGGCCTACCTTCATCCGCCGCAGGCGGATATCATACCCGAAGGGTATATCATGCCGCGAAAGCGGTATATCATACGGCGATCAGCCGTATATCATTGACCAATCTCTATCTTCTCCGACACCGCCAGCACCGCCCCGGCGTACCCATACGCCTTCTGAAGCGTCCCGACGGCCGCTTCCAGCGTGATATTGGCGGGGATCATCCGTCTGAGCTCCCGCATCATCGCTGCCATCAGCCCCTCGGCCGACGGCGTGACCGTCACCCGCAGCAGAAAGTCGTCCGGGTAGACCTCAGCCGAGAAGTTCCCTTCCCCCATGCTGGCCGCCAACTGCCGCCGCAGCCGCTCGATGGTATAGGGCCGGATGCCGGCGAGTCTGGAAAGGACGGCGAACCGCCGCTCTTCCAGCGTCCCGCTCTCTTTTAACCCCAGCACCCGTTCCCACCGGGGCAGCAGTTCCTCCGCCGTCGTCGGGAAATACTCCTCCGGCACCGCCTCCACCTCTTCCCGCAGCCCGTCCACCAGCGGCCCCGCCGACTGCCCCAGCGCCTGGTACTCCCGCGTCTCCTGAAAGACGTCGGGCAGGTAGTCTAAATACCGCATCTTCTTCCCCCTTCCGCCTTAAACTTCCGACGGGAAGATGAGGAAGGTCCCGTCCACCGGCACCCCGTCGCAGCTGATGTTGGAGGTGCCGCCGTTGAGGAGCAGGTTCCCGACGTCGACGACCCCTTTGGCCCCCGACAGCGCCGCCATCATCCCGCTGTACCGGACGACCGCGTCCTCGTCCTCCCAGGCGGCCCGTAGGCTTTCGAGGTACCGGGAGGCCGCCGCTTCGGCCGCCGCCTTCACCTCGCCCAGATCCCCGTCCGCCAAAATATTGGCATACAGGTCGATCGTTTTTGTCGCCGGAGCGGAGACGGTGACGGTATGCCCAATCGGCGCCATCCCCAGCCCGTCCGCCTGCTGCCCGGGGATCAGCAGCTCCCGCACATCCTCTAAAAGGCTCTCTCCGGCGGGGTTTAAATCGCTCCCCAGCACCTCGATCCCGACCGTCCCGCCGCCCGAGACCACCGGCGTCACCCGGACGCCCCCGACCCCCGGCAGCGACCGGACCTTTTCCTTGTAGTCGCTGACATTGCCGCCGAAAGCGGGGTAGGCCAGCAGTTCCAGCACCCGCGCCCGGAGGGATTCGTCGTCTTCCCGCTCCTCCCCCGGCGTCAGCACCTCCACCGCCTCGGCCTTGCCGAACCCGGTCAGGTAGTCGCAGGGCAAGAGTTCCCCCAGCTGGTTCCCGGCCTCCCCGGCCGTCTCGCAGCGGAGCCGCCCGCCGCCCGTCCAGCTTTCGGCGACGAGGTAGAAGACCCCGCCAAGGGAAAACCGCATCCCCGCCGGGACGGTAAAGTCCCCGCCCTCTTGGTCCTCAAACGCCGCCTCAATCTCGGCGGGGCTTGCCTCCCCCCTCGAAATCCCGTACTGGGCGGCGATCCGGTCGAGGTAACCTTCCGCCGAGGTATCGGGGAACAGGAGGTCGTAGTAGCTCTGCAGGGTCAGGTAAGCCGACGCCAGCTCGGCGCAGACCGGCCCGACCGCCGTGTCGATGAGGCTGCCTTCCCTCGTGTCAATCCCCTCGGGCATCGCCGCCATGCACCGGCTTTTGAGCTCTTCATAGCTTAAGATCTCCATCTTCCCCCTCCTCTCCAATATGGTCCCGGAGCCCCAGCAGCAGCTTCATCATCAGCGCCGCCTCCTCCTCGTCCATAAAGAGGATCTGGGAGATGGACGCCCGGACGACCAGCTTCCCCTTCTCCCGTTCCGCCTCGGTT
>DVHA01000251.1 GCA_018712425.1 Candidatus Faecivivens stercoravium
TCGGTCCTCCACGGCCTTTTCGGGCCCGTCTTCCGGGTCAACTCGACCCACCACCAGGCGGTCCGCAAGCTGGGGCGCGGGCTCAAGGTGACCGGCACTTCGGTCGAAGGGATTGTCGAGAGCTTTGAGTCGGAGGACCCGGAACAGCTGATCTGGGGCACCCAGTTCCACCCCGAACGGCTGACCGGCGTCCAGTGGGACGACCGCACGCCGGATTTTGCCCCTTATTTTGCCGCCTTTGTGGAAAAGGTGAAGGAACACGCCGCTTCCCGGGACAGATAACAAAAAAACGGCCATCATCCCGCAAAAAAGGCAATTGACGGCGCAGTCCATAAATGGTATAATTTTACTATAAAATCCATTTGATTTTGAAAAAATTAAGGAAAGAAGTGAACTGCGTTGTTCTGTTCGGAAGAAGTTTACCAGAATGTCCTCAAAATGCGGGAAAACGGCCGCGACCCGGAAGTTGTCCACGGCAAAGAGGGCTACATCCCGACCCGGGCCGGGAAAGCGCGGGTGCTGATCTACACCCCCGACCTCGGGATCCCGGCGCCGGTCTATTTTAACGTCCACGGCGGCGGCTTTATCGCCGGGAGGCCGGAAGGGGACGACTATTTCTGCGACCTCGTCTGCCGGCAGCTGGGGATTAAGGTCATCAACATCGACTACCGCCTCGCCCCCGAATACCCCTGCCCCAGTGACAAGGAGGACGTCTACGACGTCATCAAGTATGTCCACGACCATGCGGACAAATACGGCATCGACCCCGATCGGATGGCGGTCGGCGGGCATTCGGCCGGGGCGAACATCTCGGCGGTCGTCGCCAAATGGGCGGTGCAGAAGGGGGAATTCTCCCTCCGCTGCCAGATCCTCGACTACCCGCCGATGGACGTCCAGACCAACCCCTACCAGAAATTCTACACCGAAGGGGCCATCCCGCCTTTTATCGCCGACATCTTTAACGACTGCTACGTCGAACACGCAAAGGCCGGCGATCCCGACTGCTCGCCCATCTACACCCCTGAAGAGGATTTAAAGGGCCAGTGCCCGGCGGTTGTCATCACCTGCGAGATCGACTCGCTCCGGGACGAGGGGGAGGAATACGCCCTCAAATTGATGAAGGCGGGGGTTGAGGTGACTGCCAAACGGTTCCTTGGCGTCCCCCACGGCTTTTCAATGAACCCGGAAGCCCCCCAGGCGCTGGATTCGATGCAGATGATGGCCGACGCCCTGCGGAAGTACCTGCTGGGCTGAAAGTGCCGGCTGTATTCTCTTTCCGCGGGGCCGAAGCGCCCTGACTGCTGGGCTCTGTCTCGCGGGAATGGACTTCGGCAAATCTGGGTCCAGGGGCCTTTGGCTCCTGGCAGAGTCCAGAGACAGAGTCTCTGGTCCATCCAAGTGAAACTTGGTCGCTGCCATAAGGGCAGCGAAATCAACATCTGATTGCCGTAAAATAAATACCACATAGAAAGGACCTGACAAGATGCGCTACGAAAAGCTGTTTACCCCCTTTTCAATCGGCAATGTCACCCTGAAAAACCGTTTTGCGATGGCGCCGATGGGGCCGCTGGGCCTCGGCGACGCCGACGGCGGGTTTAACCAGCGGGGCATCGACTACTACACCGAGCGGGCCAAGGGCGGCACCGGGCTGATTATCACCGGCGTCACCTTCGTCGACAACGAGGTCGAGGAACACGGGATGCCCAACTGTCCTTCCCCCACCTGGAACTCGGTCCACTTTACCCGCACCGCCCGGGAGATGACCGAACGGATCCACGCCTACGGCTCTAAAGTCTTCCTCCAGATGTCCGCCGGTTTCGGCCGGGTCACCATCCCCACCAACCTCGGCGAGTATCCCCCCGTCGCCCCGTCGGCCATCCCCCACCGCTGGCTGGATAAGACCTGCCGGCCGCTGACCGTCGACGAAATCCACAAGATTGTCAAGTCCTTCGGCCTCGGCGCTTACAACGCCAAACGGGCCGGTTTCGACGGCGTCCAGATCCACGCCGTCCACGAAGGGTATCTGCTCGACCAGTTCGCCATCTCCATCTTCAACCAGCGGACCGACGAGTACGGCGGCAGCCTCGAAAACCGACTGCGCTTCGCCAAAGAGGTCGTCGAGGAGATCAAGGCCCGCTGCGGCGAAGATTTCGTCGTCACCCTCCGGTACAGCCCCAAGAGCATGATGAAGGACTGGCGGGTCGGCGCGCTGCCGGGCGAGGACTTCGTCGAAAAGGGCCGCGACCTGGACGAGGGTGTCGAGGCGGCAAAACTCCTGGTCTCCTACGGCTACGACGCCCTCGACGTCGACGTCGGCTGTTACGACGCCTGGTGGTGGAACCATCCGCCGATGTACCAGGAAAAGGGCCTCTACCGCAAGTACGCCCATCTGATTAAAGAGGCTGTCGACGTCCCGGTCATCATGGCCGGCCGGATGGACAACCCCGATATGGCTCTCCAGTCGCTGGAAGACGGCGACTGCGACATCATTTCGCTCGGCCGTCCGCTGCTGGCCGACCCCGACTACTGCCGGAAGCTCCGCTGCGGCAAGACGGATGAAATCCGCCCCTGCATCTCCTGCCAGGAAGGCTGCATGGGGAGAATCCAGAACTACTCGATGCTCAACTGCGCCGTCAACCCCCAGGCCTGCAAGGAAGGCCCGAACGCCTACCGCCCGGTGCTGAAGCCCCGGAAGGTCATGGTCGTCGGCGGCGGCGTCGCCGGCTGCGAAGCGGCCCGGGTGCTGGCCATCCGCGGCCACAAGCCGGTGCTGTTTGAAAAGACCGGCCAGATCGGCGGCAACCTGATTCCCGGCGGCGCTCCGTCCTTTAAAGAGGACGACATCGCCCTGGCGAAATGGTACGCCCGCCAGATGGAAATCCTCGGCGTCGAAGTCCATATGAACACCGAAGTGACCAAAGAAATGGTGCTTGCCGGGGACTATGACTCGGTTATCATCGCCACCGGCTCCACCCCGAAGGTCTTTAAGCTGGGGGACGACGACAAGGTCTATACCGCGGCGGAAGTCCTCACCGGCGAAAAGGACCCCGGCAATCAGACGGTTATCGTCGGCGGCGGCCTGGTCGGGCTGGAACTGGCCCTCGACCTCGCCGAAAAGGGCAAGGACGTCACCGTCGTCGAGGCGCTGGACAAGCTCCTGGCGGTCAACGGCCCGATCTGCTCGGCCAATAAGGAGATGCTGCTGGAACTGATCCCGTTCAAGGGCGTGAGGACCGTCTGCGGCGCGAAGGTCACCGGCTACAAGGACGGCCAGCTCTCTTACGAGAAGGACGGCGCGGCCGCTTCCATCCCCGCCGACAGCGTCATCCTCGCGGTCGGCTACCGGGAGGAGAAGAGCCTTTACGAGCAGCTCCAGTTCGAGGTGCCGGATATCTACCTGCTGGGCGACGCCAAGAACGTCTCCAACATCATGTACGCGATCTGGGACGCTTTTGAAGTGGCGAACCATCTGGACTGATCGGAAATAAATACGTGAAGTGCCGCCCGGCAGCCTGTAAACTGCCGGGCGGCGTTTATCTATCAGCTTTAAGCGGGGCCGAAGCGTTCTTTTTGCCGGGCACTATCCCGCGGGAACGGACGCCGGCATAAGAAGTTTAGGATCGACCCCTTTTTAAAGGGGTCGCGGGAATGGAAGGGGCAGCGCCCCTTCCCAGGCGCTCAGCTGCCGTATTTCCGAAGCTGTCCACAGCTTTGCCACCTGTAATAAAGCGTGCGCAGCACCCAAAACAGAATCCTAAGAAGCAAAACACCTCCCGGCAGTAAAAACCGGGAGGTGTTCCGCTATTGAAGAATTGAAAAGGGGAAGCGAAAATTACTGGTGGCAGCCGTGTTCGCCGCAGCCGCCCTCATGGTGGCCGCACCCGCCGCCTTCGTGGTGGCCGCAGTCTCCGCCGTGGTGGTGGCCCTCGCCATGGTGGTTGCAGACAAAGTCGGGGTTAAAGGAGAGCCCGCCGGAGATGAGCGCCCCGACCGCCTGGTCGGCGTCCCCGACAACGCCGGGATAAAGGGTGATGCCCGCCTGGGAAAGGGCTGTGCGGGCGCCGCCGCCGATGCCGCCGCAGATCAGGGTATCGGCGCCGTGGCTCTTTAAAAAGCCCGCCAGCGCGCCGTGGCCGCTGCCGCCGGCGCTGATGACCTCGGACGAGAGGATTCTGCTCTCCTCGACCTCGTAGAATTTAAACTGGGGGCAGTGGCCGAAATGCTGGAAGACCTGCCCGTTTTCATCATAGGTAACCGCGATTTTCATACGTCTATCGTTCCTTTCGGTTTGGAGGGGGGAGGCGCCGGGGCAGAGCTCGTAGTCGCCGCCGGCAATCGACAGCTCCATCCCGCTGACAATGCACTGGGCCAGTTTCCGCCGGGCGTCGCCGTAGATTGCCTGGACGGTCGCCCGGGCAACCCCCATCTGGGCGGCGGTTTCCGCCTGGGAGAGGCCGCAGAGGTCGATCAGCCGGATGGTCTCGTATTCGTCCAGCGTCATGACGATCCCGGGCCCTTCCGGGCATCCCCGCGGGCCGAACCGGCAGCAGCGGGGGAGGGTCTGGACCCTTCTTCTTTTGCAGGGACGGGGCATCCTTCCCACCTCCTTTGATTTGTTGGCATTTGCCATTAAATAGAGTATAGCACGGATGTTGGCATATGTCAAGTATTTTTCGGACGAAAAACCATTTTTGTCCTGCTGTCCTTAAACGCACCGAGCGACCCATTAACTTCCGAAGACCGGCCTCCCACGGCCGGTCTCACGCGGTAGGTACGGGTGACACGGCCGCGTCGAACAGCGGGTCCAGGGCTCGCTAGAGTCCTGGTCCATTGGGGTGAAACTTGGTCCCATCCAAGGGGAACCCTTGGTCGCTGCCTTAAGGGCAGCGAAATAAACATTCAATGCTTAGACAAAAATGGATTTCCGCCGCATTTCTCCTGCCTCTTTTCCCGGGCGGCGTTTTATGGTATAATAGGGAGGAAAAACGTCGGGGAGGCAGGATGGATGGAAAGAAAATGGATGGATCTGGTACTGGAACGGCTAAACCGGCGGAATGCCGTCCTCTTCCGGGCACAGGACCCGCTGCTGCGGCCGCTGGCGGAAGCGCTGGGGCAGGCCTCCCGGCTGGCGGTGGCCCGCTGGGCGCTGGAGGCGGTGAAGGAACCGGCGGCGCGGCTGGAAGCACTCACCGGGTCGGATATCCCCGGGCGGACGCTGGCGGCGGCAAGATGCTGGGCGGCGGGGAAGATTACGATGCCGGTTGCGAAGCGGGAGATCCTCCTCTGCCACCATCTGGCGGCGGAGATGCAAGACCCCGAGGCGGTCGCCCTCTGCCATGCGGTGGGGCAGGCCTGCTCGGTCATCCATACCCCCCGCCACGGGATGGGCCTGCCGGTTTACGAACTGACCGCCCTCGTCCGCCGGTACGGCCTGCCGGAGGCCGCGGGGGCGGTTGAAGAGCGGGTGGCGGCATATGCCCGGCTGCTGGCCGCCCAGCCGGAGGAGGCAGGGCCGGGGGAAAAATGGGCGGCGTTCCTATTGCGCTGAAGGAGGGAAGCGTTTGGGCTGGTTTTGGTGGATACTGGGGGCGGCGGTCCTTCTCTACTGCGGGGCGGTGCGGCTGCTGGCCGGAAAGATGGCCTTTGCGGCGGTCCCGGCGGCGGGCGGGGTGCTCTGCATCCTGTTGGGGATCGGGATGCTGCGGCTTCCAGGGAATCCCGTTCTGGGGTGGATATCCGGCATCGGGGTTTTGGGGATCGTCATCCTGATTTTCCTCGAGGCGGGGATCCTCCTCCGGGCCCGCCGTCTCTCGGCTCCGGCCGGCAAGCCGGATTATACCGTCGTCCTTGGCTGCGGGCTGCGGAATGGCGAAACGGTCAGCCGGACGATGCTGGAACGGCTGGAAAAGGCGCGCGCTGTCTGGCAGGGGGAACCGCTCATCCTTTCGGGCGGCCAGTCGGAGCGGGAAAAATACCCCGAGGCGGAGGTGATGGCCCGGTGGCTGATGGAGAAGGGCATCCCGCCGGAAAAGCTGATGCAGGAGGGCCGTTCCCGCAACACCGTCCAGAACCTGCGGTTTACCCGGGATATCATCGAAGCGGATGCCGGGCTGCCGGTGGGACAGCTGCGGGTGCGGATTGTCACCAACGGCTTCCACGCCCCGCGGGCGCTCTCGATCGCCCGGGTGCTGGGGTATGAAAAAGCCTGGGCGGTCCCGGCCCGGACCGGCGGGCTGGCGGCGCCGCTCTACCATCTGCGGGAATGCCTGTCCCAGCCGGTCTGGTGGATGCGGCGGTGGAAGATGAAAAAGATGGAAAGGGGGAGAGGGCATGAAAACCGAAAATAAGCTGCCGAGTTATGTGGCGGTGCCGGCGGACATCATCGATAAGCACCTAAAGACCGCCAGCGGGGTCTACCTCAAGGTGGTGCTTTACGTCCTGCGGATGAACGAGATCAATGTCACAGCGGCGGCGGAAGCCCTCGGCCTCCCGGAGAGCGACATCGAAGAGGCGCTCCGCTACTGGGTGACAGCCGGCATCCTCCCGGAAGGGGAAGTCTCGGCCGCCGTCGCCCGCAGCCGGAAGCCGGAGCCGAAGCCGCCGGGGATCGCCTCCCCCGAGGCGATGACCGCCGGGCAGTTTGAGGAGCTGAGCGGGCGGGAAGAGGTGAAGTTCCTGCTGACCACCGCCGAACAGCTGATGGGGCGGCCGCTTTCCTCGACCGAACAGAAGGGGTATGTCTTTTTCCTGGAGGAGTACGGGCTGCCGGCCGACGTGATCGTCATGGCGATCGACTTCTGCTGTATGCACGACCGGAAGAATTACCGCTATATCGCCAAGATGCTGACCGGCTGGCACGACGAGGGGATCAACACCCACCCGCTGGCCGAGGAGTACATCCGCACCCAGTCGGCCCGGCTCAGCCGGGAGGGGGAGGTGGTCGAGGCCTTCGGGCTGGAGAAGCGGGGGCTGACCACCGCCAACCGCAAGCAGATTGCCCACTGGTACCAGGACCTCGGCTACAACATCGAGATGATCCGGATGGCCTATGAGCGGACGGTCGACCAGATCGGCCAGGTCAGCTTCCCCTATATCAACAAGATCCTCGAAAACTGGCACGCCCTCGGGCTGAAGACGCCGGAAGAGGTGCTGACCGGGGATACGCCGAAAAAGGGGAAAGATGGGAAGAACGGGCAGTACAGCCCGTCCTATGACATTCAGGCATTTTCCCAGCAGGGGTTCGACCTGCCGGATATGGATGACCATTCATAAGCGAAAGGAGGGAGCGCCATGCGGGGCGACCTGTTTCAGGAGGCCAAACGCCGGATTGACCGGCGGCGGATGAACCAGCAGCTGGCGCTGTCGGCGCGGCTGGACGAGATCCGGGAGAGGATCCCCGAGGTGATCGAGGTGCGGCGGAAGCTGGCAATGACCTCGGCGGAGGTGAGCAAGCTGATCTTGCAGAAAGGCACCGACATCGCTGCGGGGATTGCCCGGATTGAAGAAGTAAACCTTCAATTGCAGGCCCGGGAGAAAGCGCTGCTGCGGGAAGGGGGGTATCCGGAGGATTACCTCGAGATGCGGTACGACTGCCCCCTCTGCAAGGACACCGGGTTTGTGGACGGCAGGCGCTGCCGCTGCCTCCAGGAGGAGATGCAGCGGCTGGCGGTCGAGGATTTAAACCGCTCGTCTCCCTTGCAGGCCAGCCGGTTTGAGGATTTTGACCTGAGCTTTTATCCCGATCAGATCGACCCTAAGACGGGACAAAACCCCCGTCTGGTCATGGCGCGGGTGTTGCGGTACTGCCAGCAGTATGCCGAGAGTTTCCGGCCGGACGGCCCCGGTATCTTTATGTTTGGCGCGACGGGGCTGGGGAAAACCCATCTGTCCCTCGCTATCGCGGGCGTTGTGGCGTCGAAGGGGTATTCGGTCGCGTACGGTTCGGTACAGGACCTGCTCCGCCGGATTGAAAATGAACATTTTGGGCGGGCAGAAGACGCGGGGACGCTGGACACGCTCCTTTCCGCCGGCCTGCTGATTCTGGATGATCTGGGGACCGAGTTTGACAGCCCGTTTACCCGGTCTACTATCTATAATATCCTGAACAACCGGATTTCCGCTTCTAAACCGCTCATCCTCTCGACCAACCTGCTGCCGGAGGAGATTGAGGGGAACTATACCCCCCGGATTGTCTCCCGGCTGTTTACCCAGCTGGTGCAGATGCGTTTTATCGGCCGGGACGTCCGGCAGCTCCGGCGCCAGCGGGAGTTCGAACGGCGGAAAAATCTGGGAAAGTGACCTTGATGCGCAAAAATCCCTGCGGGTTTATATAACCGCAGGGATTTTTCACGTTTTTATGGCAGCGCCTTTTGCAGGGCCTCCAACAGTGCCTGTTCTTCCGCTGTCTGCCGTTTTTTGAAGAAGAATGGGCGGCTGCTGCTGGCGGTCTGGGCGCTTACCTGGGTGCCTTTTCCGTCCGAAGCCACCGTCACGGTCATCTGGGCCCGCTTAAGGCCGGATGAGGGGGCGTGTTCATAGACCCGCACCGCGACCCGGACTCTCTTGACTGTAAACTCGTTCTTATCGACGAGGCGCGCCGGCGTGCCGCCGCTTTCCATCGCCTTTTCCACCTGGGAGACCGTTTCACGGAGGGAGAGGCTGACCGCCTTTTCAAAATCTGCCAATTTGCACACCTTCCCGGCCCGCCCGGGGGCAGGCCCGTTTTTTATAACGCGTCCCGGAGGGTATCGAGGAAATTTTCCTCCCCG
>DVHA01000252.1 GCA_018712425.1 Candidatus Faecivivens stercoravium
GATTTTTTGAAAAAAATCGAGTAAAACTTTTCATTCTGCGCACATTTCTTTATCACTTTAACGCCAGCGCCGATTCTTACGTTTCCGCCAAACTTGTTTTTCGATAGTTTTCCTTATTCCTTCCACATCCGCAGCAGTTCTCTGGCCGCCGCTTCCGGGTCGGGCTGGGCGACAATCGCCGAGACGACCGCGAGGCCATTTACGCCGGTGCCTTTGAAATTCCCGAGGGTCTGTTTATTGATGCCGCCAATGACGACGATCGGGATTTTGACCGCCGCCCGGATTTTCAAAAGCTCTTCCATCGAGACCGGCCGGGTGTCGGTCTTGGTGGCGGTCGCGTACATCGCGCCGACCCCGAGGTAGTCGGCCCCGTCCTGTTCCGCCCGGACCGCTTCTTCCAGCGTCGCGGCCGAAACCCCGACGATCATGTCCGGCCCTACGATCTCCCGCACCACCTTGCAGGGCAGGTCCCCCTGACCGACGTGGACGCCGGCGGCGCCGACAGCGAGGGCGATATCCACCCGGTCGTTGATGATGAGGGGGGCGTGATAGGCATCGGTAATCTTCTTGACCCGGAGGCCCAGCTCGTAAAACTCCCGGCTGGAGCAGTCCTTTTCCCTGAGCTGGATAACCGTCGTCCCGCCCCGGAGGGCCGACTCGGCCGAAGCCTCGATGGTGGGGCTGGTCATCAGCCGCCGGTCGGTGCAGAGGTAGAGGGAATAGTCAATCCCATGCTTCATAGCTGATCTTCCCCTTTCCGCCGATTTCCCGGTCGGTCAGCCGGCTGAGGGCGTCGATGATGCCGGTCCGGAGGGAACCGGTGCCCTCTTCCCGGGACGCCGCATAGGCCGCTTCGCCCGCCATGCCCATCGAAGTGATGGCCGCGACCGTCCCTTCAAAGGGGTCGGCGTTCGCGCCCACATAGGCGCCGATGACGCCGGAGAGCATACAGCCGGTGCCGGTGACTTTGCCCATCTGGGGGACGCCGTTGCCGATGGCCGCGACCCGGCGGCCGTCGGTGACAATATCCCGGGCGCCGGTGATGGCGGCGACGCAGCCGTATTTTGCCGCTACCGCTTTCCCGACTGCGACAGGGTCGTTGCCGAGGTCGGCGGCGGACACGTCCACCCCGCGGGTCGAGACCGAAAGCCCGGCGAGATAGGACATCTCCGAGAGGTTGCCGCGGATGACGGTGAATTTCACCTTTTCCAGGAGGGTGGCCGCCGTTTCGTTGCGCAGTGCCGACGCCCCCGCCCCGACCGGGTCGAAGACGACCGGGATGCCTTTTTCGTTGGCCGTCTCGCCCGCTTTGACCATCGAGGCGATGGTGCGGGTGTTGAGGGTACCCATGTTTAAAACCAGCGCGCTGCTGATGCCGGTGATGTCGGCCACCTCCGCGATGTCGTCGGCCATGATCGGCGAACCGCCGCAGGCGAGGATGGCGTTGGCGACGTCGTTTACCGTCACATAGTTGGTGATGCAGTGGACAAGCGGCACTTTTTCCGCCACCGCCTCGTGGGGGCAGGGCTTCCCGCCCGCCATCTGCCAGAAGTAGAGCTCCTGGCGGCTGGCGGCCTCGAAGATGGCGGAAAGGCGTTCCTTCCGCTCTTCCGGAAGCTCCCCGCAGAGTTCGTCGCAGAAGGCGGTCCAGTAGTCGCAGCTTTCCTTATAGAGCGGCGAGGTGTAGTCTTTGACCAGCGGGCCGTAATAGCCCTCCAGCACCGCCGGGTAACGGTCCAGCAGGGTCTTGAAGACATCGTAATAGCCCAGCATGCAGGGCATGACCGCCATCAGGATCTCCGGGACATCTTCGGTTTCGGCAATGTCCATGAGGAAGCCGGTGTAGTTTGCGCAGGCGGGCTTTTTGGCCATCGTTTCAACATCGGCGTCGGTCAGGCCGCCGTCTTTTAAGTACTGGAGGCGGGTTAAGTTCTCGCTGTCGTTGACAAAGCCTAAAACCGAATAGAAAACCTGCATCTCTTTAAGCGACCGGGCTTTGACGATCGCCATCGCGTAGGCCCGCAGGTAATCCCGCAGGTAGAGGCTGTCCTGGATGATGTAGTCGAGGAACTGTTCCCGGGGAAGGGTCCCCTCCCCCATCTGCCGCAGAAAACTTTCGTCCGCCGCCGCGTCCCAGAGGGGTTTGGAACGGGCGATGACGCTGTCCATAAATGCCATGATGTTGTCTCCTTTTTAGATTTATACAATGTACCGTCACGCCCACCACCGGAAGAAGTGGTTGGTCGGGCCGCATCCATTGCCGAGGGCCAGGGCGTGCTCGATCGCGCCGGTGACATAGGCCTTCGCCTTGCCGACCGCCTCGGGGAGCGGCTCGCCGAGGGCGAGGTAGGAGGCGATGGCGCTGGAGAGGGTGCAGCCGGTGCCGTGGGTGTTTTTGGTGTCGATCCGCTTTTCCACATAGGTGTGGAATTCCCTGCCGTCGAAAAGGATGTCCCGAGCGTCGCCGATATAATGGCCGCCTTTGACCAGCACCGCCCCGGCGCCCATCCCGTAAATCTTCTTCGCCGCCTCCTGCATATCCTCGGGGGTGGTGATCTTCATCCCGGAAATCTTCTCCGCCTCGGGGATGTTGGGGGTCAAAAGGGTCGCCGCCGGGATGACCGTTTTAATCAGCGTGTCGATCGAGCTTTCCTGCATCAAGGGGCTTCCGTTTTTCGCGTACATGACCGGGTCGATGACGACGTGGGCGGGGCGGTACTCGCGGAGTTTAGAGGCCACCGCCTCCATGCAGGCCGGGGTCGAGAGCATCCCGACCTTGACCGCGTCCGGCGGGATGTCCTCAAAGACGGCGTCGATCTGGTCGGCGATGACCTTCGGGGAGATGTCCTCGATCGAGATGACCCGGGAAGTGTTTTCGGCGACGACCGAGACGATGACGCTCATCCCGAAGACGCCCAGCGCCGACATCGTCTTGAGGTCGGCCTGTACGCCGGCGCCGCCGCTGCAATCGGAACCGGCGATGGTCAGGGCTGTTTTAATCATGGTAGTTCCTCCTTTTAAAGCAAAAAATCCCGCCTCCAAAAGGGGAGGCGGGACGGGTGGTCCGTATGTTGCTCCCTACGCTGGTTTTAACCAACAGGTTCAAAGGGTCAGGCCGCGGCCTATCTCAACTCCGGAGAGTCCCCCTGCAAACAGTTTCCGAATATGTCCGGCGTCCCCGTTTTTTACCCGGGGAACCTGCCGGTTTCTTTTATAAGGATACCATGGATGGGGAAACTTGTCAATAAAAAAATATTTTTCTTCCATTTTTTGTGATTTTTACATTCCAAAACCGGTAAACCGGTTGAAAAGGACATCTTTTTGTGATAGGGTAAAAGGAAAAAGAAAACTTCTGACTGGAGCGTGCGTTTAGATGATACAGAAATTTGACGTTACCATCACCCCCTTCGGGCTTCCCCGGACGGTCCATCTCTACCTCCCGGCGGGGTATGAAAAGACGGCGGAGCGGTACCCGGTCCTCTACTTTTACGACGGCCACAACCTCTTCTCCGACGCGGACGCGACCTACGGCAAGAGCTGGGGGCTGGGGGACTACCTCGACCGGTGCGGGAAGGGGTTTATCGCCGTCGGGGTCGAGTGCAACCACGAGGGGAACGGGCGGCTCATCGAATACTACCCCTTCGGCGAGCCGGTATTCGGCGCGGAACGGGGGCTGGGGGATGTGTACATGCGCTGGGTGGTGGAAGAGCTGAAGCCCTATATCGACGCCCATTACCGCACCCTTCCCGGGCGGGAGTCGGCGATGATCGGCGGCAGCTCGATGGGCGGGCTGATGGCCGCCTATTCGGTCATCCGGCATAACGATGTCTTTTCAAAGGCCGCCTGCCTCTCCTCCTCCATCTCCCTCTGTATGCCGCAGCTGTTAAATCTGCTGGAGGAATGCCCCATCGAGTCCGGCACCCGGGTCTACCTCGATTGGGGCGGCCGGGAGGCGGGAAATCTGGAAGGGCTCATCCGGATGACCGACTGCAACCTGACGCTGGCCCACCGGCTGGCCGGTCGGGGCGCGCAGGTCTACCCCCGGATTGTACCCGGCGGGGAACACTGCGAAGCCAGCTGGGAGCGGCAGATCCCGGTGTTTATGTCCTATTTATGGGGGATATAACCCGACGGTTTTTTCAAAATTTGAAAACCGGCGCAAAACAGGCCCAAAAAACAGCGTTTTGCCATTTTTGCCCAGAAAAAAATCCGTATTTTCATCCTTTTTGCCTATTGAGAAATTGAAATCGATTCTGTATACTAGGGGTGTAAACGTTTACATGGAAAGGGTGCAAAACAATGGCAAAGAAAAATGTTGTAGTCATCGGCTATGGCGGCATGGGCGGCTGGCATACCCGGGCAATCTGCGGTTCCAAACTGGAAAACGACGGCTACCAGCCTCCGAAGGGCATGGAGGACGGCAGCGACTGCGTCAGCTTAAAGGGTGTTTATGATATTAAGGAAGAACGGCAGGAGCTGGCCCGCGAGCGCGGCCTCTACGCCTACCCCTCTTTTGAAGCGGTGCTGGCCGACCCCGAGGTCGACATCCTGACGCTGGCGGTCCCGAACGACGTCCACAAGGACCTGGCCATCCGGGCGATGGCCGCCGGCAAAAACGTCATCAGCGAAAAACCGGTTACCCTCTCTAGCGCCGACCTGCAGGAAATGATTGACGCCTCTGAGAAATACGGCAAGCTCTTCACCGTCCACCAGAACCGCCGGTGGGACGAGGACTTCCTCGCGATGAAGGAAGTTTATGAGAGCGGCAAACTGGGCTATGTCTTCAACATCGAATCCCGTGTCCACGGTTCCCGCGGCATCCCCGGCGACTGGCGGCAGCGGAAGGCCCACGGCGGCGGGATGATGCTCGACTGGGGCGTCCACCTGATCGACCAGATGCTTCAGATGATCCCCGAAAAGGTCAAATCCGTCTACGCGCGGATGGACCACATCACCAACGACGAGGTGGACGACGGCTTCAAGATGGACGTCATCTTTGAGAGCGGCCTTGTCTACCGGATTGAAGTCGGCACCACCAACTTCATCAACCTCCCCCGCTGGTACATGCAGGGCGCGATCGGCACCGCCGAGCTCCAGAGCTTTGATACCACGAGCGGCGAGATGGTCATCTACAAAAACGACGACGAAGGCGAGGTCAAGCCGGTCATCACCGCCGCGGGCCTGACCAAGACGATGGCCCCCCGCAAGCCCAGCTCGCTGGACCACCTGCCTCTGCCGCAGATCCACGCGGATGTCCACGACTTCTACCGCAACGTCTGTAAGGCGATCGACGGCGAAGAGCCCCAGCTGATTACCCATCCCCAGATGATGCGGGTCATGAAGCTGATGGAAGCCGCTTTCCAGTCGGATGCGGAAGGCCGTCCGGTTTCTTTTGAATAACGACTGACCGATTACCTCCTTGGTACAAATACGCTAAAAGGCAGGCCCTGTGTGATGCAGGGCCTGCCTTTAACTGTCGAAAAACAAGTTTTTCGACAGAATAACATCCGGACTGCATGCACTCCCTGCGGTCGCACACTTGCCCGGATCAATGTATTTTTTCCGCCGTACATGCC
>DVHA01000253.1 GCA_018712425.1 Candidatus Faecivivens stercoravium
TCGGATACCAGGTCCCCGGTGGAACCCGGCTGCATGACAAAACCGGCGTTCGGGAAAACCGGCAGACGGGAAACTTCCTGCCCCCGGTTCACCTGCCGGGAAGCGGCGATGACCGCCTCCCAGAGGGCCTGGTCGACCTCCCCCGTCTCCGGCAGGCTGTAGAGCCGCTGGAACAGGCGCACAGCCCGCCCGGTCTCCGGCCCGAAAAAGCCGTCGGGATACAGGGCAGCCGGGTATCCCGACGCCGCTAAAACCGCCCGCAGGGCCTGCTGAAGCTCTAAAACCGCCAAGTCCCGTTCCATTTCTTCCTCCCCCTTTTCTCAGCCCCGCAGGACGGTACCGGGGAACTGCCCGGCCCGCCTGGTCAGCCCGGTTACGATATCCGCGTAGACTTCGGTAATCCGCCGCCAGGTCCGTTCCCCGACCACCCCATCGGGATTTAAGCCGGCCAGTTCCTGGAACAGCCGGACGGCGTTGCGGGTATCGTCGCCAAAAAAACCGGTTTCGTTTACCTTTGGCAGATCATAGACATCGGCAATCACATTCAGGTACTCCTGCAGCAGCCGCACCCGCTCGCCCCGGCTTCCATAGGAAAGGGCCTGCCCGTCCCAGGGAACCGGCCGTTCGGCAGGGTCGAGGATTGAATCCAGAATCCCCTGATAGACCCGGAAAAGCTTCTCCCAGGTCGCTTCCCCGACCACGCCGTCGGGATTTAACCCGAACCGGTTCTGGAAAGCGATGACCGACCGTCGGGTATCCTCCCCGAAAATGCCGTCTACCGCCACCGTCGGGATGGTGCCGTAATAGGCGGCCACCATATTGAGCCGGTGTTGTAAAATGGCGACCGCCCGCCCTCTGAAGCCGTATTCCAGGGCCGATGGGAACTGGGCGGAGAAATCCTCAAAGGTATACCCTTCGCTTTGCAGTTCCGAAAGGTTCTTGACCGCCACATAAAGGTTTTCCAGTTTATACCAGGTCGCTTTCCCGACGATCCCATCGGGGTTTAAATTGAAGATCTGCTGGAAAGTCCTGACAGCGTCCCGGGTCTGCTCGCCGTATACGCCGTCCACTGAAACTTTCGGGATCGCCGGATAGTTGCGGGACACCCGGTTTAACCGCAGCTGTAAAATCCGGACCACCCGCCCGCCTGCCCCCAGCCCCAGCGGATAGCCGGGATAAGACGGGGTAATCGAACCGACCGGCGCATTGACCACAATTTCAATGTCGTTGCCGTAATAGTATTGCAGGATCTCATAAGGCGTCATCCCCTGCTGTGCCAGCTCGACCGTCCCCCACTGGGAAAGGCCGTCACAGGTAACCGTCGTCCCATTGCAGAACTGGGTAAACAGCGGCTCGATGCTGCCCTGCCGGCGGACATAGTCGTTAAACAGTTCGTCTACAATGTCGGAAATATTGGAAAAGATTTCCCGCCCATAGACAAAAGCCTGGTCATACTGGGTTGAATTGGTGATATCGAAGTTATATCCCCGGCTGCGGTACCACTCGGTATAGACCCGGTTGAGTGCAAAGGTCACCTGGGCGTAGATGTTGGCGCGAAGGGAGGCATCCGGCCATGTGGGATAGATTTCACTGCTGGCAACATTTTTGATGTAGTCGATAAACGGGACCGTCACGTTGTCGGCATATGCGTCCGGCCGGCCAAGATGGACGGTAATCCGTTCGGGTATAATTGGAATCCCCGTCAATTGACTGTCCCCTCCTTCCGGTAACCACCCGGCGAATCGGTTTCTACCCCCTGCTGGCTGGCGCCGCCGTAGGACTGCATCTCACTGGACTGCCCCTCCAAAAGCGGCTGGATATCCGCCTGCTGGACCGACTGAATCCCGTCGAAAACCGGGACATTCCGGTATTCCGCCGGGATATACCCTTCCGCCGAAACGGTTACGATATACCGGGCATAGGGCGTCTTGTTATCCGGCGACATCGAAAGGCTGGCTGACGGCGCGGAAAGGGTAAAGACCCGGCTCTGCCCGCTTTCATCGGTTTCATCGTAGCCTTGCAGCGTCCGCTTCCCGTCAATTTCCCGGGAAACCACCACCCGCGCCTGCGGCACCGGCAATGCGCCGCGGGCGGTGACCACTTTGACCAGCAGCCTCCCTTCCCCTGCCTCATCAGAAGGCTGATCCGGCTCCGGGTTCGGGTTTAAAGCTTCTGTTTCATTGACAATATCCGGGGGCGGCGGAGGTGCGCTATCGGGCGGAAGCGATATATCTGCCAGCCCTGGCGGCTGCGGCAGCTGGACGGTTTCCCCAGCGGCCACAGCGCCCAGAAAGACAGGGTTCCCCTCTTCTGGCAGCTCCTGTTCCTCTTCCGCTGTCCCTTCTATAGCATCTCCTGCCGCCTCTTTGGCCAGTTCCCGTTCAACCTCCTGCTGCCCTCCCCGTTCCGGCCTCGCAGCATACATTTCCTGCATCTGGCGCAGGTATTTTTCCTTCAGTTCTTTAAAACCTTCTGCCATAGCCTTTCCCCCTATCGGTCGTAGTCCCCTTACAGTATGCGGTGTGCAGGATGAATAGACGTGAGGTGGATTTTATTCGGAAAATTGCCCAGCAAAATTGACAAAACCGAAAAATTATTTTATAATGCTAATAGAAAAAGGCAGTCTAAGCTGCCGCGAAAGGATGGATTATCATGAAACTGCAAGTTGGTGTCCAGCTGTTCTCCCTGATGGGTGAGCTGATGGAGGATTATTTAAAAACGCTGGAAAACGTCGCCGCCGCGGGATACAAATACGTCGAATACGTTGACCCGCCGACCGGGAAATATACCCCCGAAGAAATCGGGGACAAGCTCCAGTCCCTCGGCCTCACCGCAATCGGGAGCCATGTCCATTTTGACCCCTATACTTCCACCCGCGAAGATATGGTCAAGATCGCAGAGGACGCCGCCAAAATGCACGCCGAGGCGGTCGTCCTGCCGATGACGGTTATGACGACGATGGACGAGGTCAAAAAGGTTGCCGAAGCCTGCAATGAGATGGCCCGGGTCGCCAAAGAGCACGGCATGAAATTCTACTACCACAACCACTGCCAGGAATTCTATATGGTCGAAGGTAAGACCGCTTACGACTGGCTGGTCGAACTGACCGACCCGGAACTGGTCGGGTTTGAAGTGGATACCTTCTGGGCCAAACGGGGCGGGCAGGATCCCTGCGCGCTTATCCGCAAGCTGGGGCCGCGGGCCGGGCTGATCCACCAGAAAGACATGGGTACTTCCGCTTCTCCTGTTGACCTGGTTGCCGGCGTTACCGGCATGACCAGGGACAACTTCCGGGATAAGATCTTTGCGCGCACCAATCCCACCGACATCTGCGTGGTCGGCACCGGGACGATGGAAATCCAGGAGATTGTCGAGACGGTCACCGAACTGGGATACGCGTCAACCATCGTGGTCGAGCTGGACTGCTGCGCCCGAGAGACGGAAGAAAAATTCGATACCCCGCTCTCGCCGCTTGCCAGCATCAAGGCCAGCCGCGAATATCTGGAAACGGTGATCAACCGGTAATAGCTTCTAAAAACTACAAAAGCCGTGCGCTTTACCATTTGGCGAAGCGCGCGGCTTTTTGTCATGGAAAAAAGGATATCAGTCTTCGGCGGCATCCGGCTGGCTGCGCTCACGACGCGATCTCCCCAGGACCACAATCGACAGGACAGCGGCTAAAATCGAGGTGCCGGTGAGGTTTAACCAGAGCCCCGTCAGCCCCAGCGGCCAGAGGACCACAATCAGGATGAGCGGGAAAATCAGAGCGGTCGAAACCGAAATAATCGACGCGGGCAGCGGCTTTTCGATCGCCAGCATATAGCTCTGGGTCGCGAACGAAAGCCAGCGGATAAAGTAGGCCAGGCAGAACAACCGCAGGGCGGAAACCGACATTGCCAGCACATCCGCGCTCACGTCCGAGATGAACAGGCGGGTGATTTCCGCCGGGAGGGCGGCGATGACAAAGACCGCGGCGATGGAGATGATCGCGCTGGCAATAAAGCAGCATTTCTCAATGGCCCGGACCCGGGAATATGTCTGCGCGCCCCAGTTGTAGCCGACAGCCGGCTGGACCGAGTCGCACATCCCGTACAGGAGCGGCTGAATAAACCCATCCACGAACATCAGAACCCCGTAGACCGATACCGCTGTCTCGCCGCCTAGCCGCACCAGGATGGCGTTCATGACAATCGAGGTAATGCGGCTCGCCACGTTGTTTAAAAAGCTCGGACAGCCGCAGTAGACCACCTGCCGCACCATATAAAAGGAAAAGCGGGGCTTGCAGAAATGCAGCTGTGCTTTCCCGCGGAAAAAGGGCGAGAGGGCCACCAGGGCACTGACCATCATGCCGCAGCAGGACGCCAGGGCAGCGGCCCAAATCCCCCACCGGAGGACGCCCAGGAAGATAAACTCCAGGACGGCGGAAAGGACGGACATAAAGATGTTGACCGCCATACTGCCGCGGATATAGCCGGAGATGCGCAGGTAGTTATCCAGCGCATAGACAATCGTCGTCACCGGCGAACAGAGGGCGTATACCCGCAGGTACTGTACCGCCAGGCCGGCGAACTCCCCTTCTGCCCCCATCATGTGAATCAGCGCCGGTGCCAGCAGAAACAATAGGCCGCCGACAAGTATCCCGGTGCCGATAATCAAGAGGATGCTGCATGTAAAGATATTGTCCGCCTCTTTTTCCTGTTTTTTGCCCAGGGAGATGGAAATCGGGACCGACGAGCCGACGCCGATCAGGTCCGACAGGGCAAAGTTGATGACGACAAACGGCATCGCGAGGTTGATGGCGGCGAAAGCCGTCGCCCCCAGGAACTGCCCGACAAAGACCCCGTCTACCGTCTGGTAGAGGGAAGACGCCAGCATACTGATCGCGCCGGGGACCGACGCCATCAGGAACAGCTTCAGCGGCGGCGTTTTGGAAAAGAAGGTTGTGGAACGCGTGTGCAAGTCTCCTTTTGCGTGATAGAAATATGGGTATATATAAAAAGGGTGCGCCCGGTTATTGAAACCAATAACCGGGCGCACCCGATCTCTTCTCCGACCAAGGGGAAACCCCTTTTGTGTATTGCGATACACGATCCTCCGAAAAAACAGATTCAATTTTCAGTCCAAACCGTTCGGATTCGAACAGTAGCTATTATAATCCCCTAAAAAGCAATTGTCAATAGGCAAAACCGACTTTTTTAGCTTCTCCATTACACATGGAGGATCAGCGTGGCAAAACCGAAATATACCAGCAGCGATACCGCGTCGACGATCGTCGTGATGAGGGGGCTCGCCATGACAGCCGGGTCGAAGCCGATCTTCTTCGCGACCATCGGCAGGATGCAGCCGATCAGTTTGGCCGAGATAACGGTGACCACCAGCGTGCAGCAGATGGTCGCCGCCACCGGGATCGTCAGACGGTCAAGCAGAAGCAGCTTGACAAAATTGCAGGCTGCCAGCGTAATGCTGCAAAGGGCCGCTATCCGCAGCTCCTTCCAGATAACTTTGAAGAGGTCGCGGAAATGGATATCGTCCAGCGACAGGCCGCGGATAATGGTGACAGAAGTCTGCGAACCGGAATTCCCGCCGGTGTCCATCAGCATCGGGATATAGGCGGTCAGGACAAGAGAGGCCGCCAGCTTATCCTCAAAGCTGGTGATGATGTTGCCGGTAAAGGTGGCCGAAATCATCAGGAGCAGCAGCCAGGGGATCCGGTGCTTGAAAATCTCAAAGACCGGGGTCTTCAGGTAGGGCTTGTCCCCCGGCAGGATCGCCGCCATCTTTTCGATGTCCTCAGTGTTCTCTTCCTGGATGACGTCGACCGCGTCGTCGATGGTGATGATGCCGACCAGGCGCCTCTCCGAATCGACGACCGGCAGGGCCAGCATATCATACTTCTGGAACAGCTGGGCAATCGTCTCCTGGTCGTCGCCGGTCTGGGCGCAGATGGGGTCCTGTTCCATCAGGTCCCCCACCTTGGTCTCATAGGGGTGCAGCAGCAGCTGCCGGACCGAAACAACCCCTTCCAGCTTGCGGTATTCGTCGGTCACATAGCAGGTGTAGATGGTTTCGGCGTCGGTGCCGACCTTCCGGATGTGGTCAAAAGCCTGCCCCACCGTCATCCCCCGTTTGAGGTCGACCATCTCGGTCGTCATGATGCTGCCGGCGGTGTCCTCCTCATACCGGCAGAGGCGGTTGATCTCCCCGCGGGATTCGGGGCTGGACAGTTTCAGGACACGCTTGACGACGTTTGCCGGCAGCTCCTCGATCATATCGACGGTGTCGTCGACGTACATGTCTTCAAGGATCTTTTCCAGCTCGGCGTCGGTCAGAAGGCTGATCAGCTTCTGCTGGCTCTCCGGTTCCAGATAGGAGAAGACCTCCGCCGCCATATCCTTCGGCAGCAGCCGGAAGGCCTGGCAGGCCGGCGCCGATTCCAGCTCTTCCAGCAGCTGGGCGACGTCCGCTTCATACAAATCCCCCAGCGTCTGGCGCACTTCATGGAACCGGCGCTGCTCCAGGAGGGAGAGGATGTTGTCTTTCAGTTCGAGGATTTCTTCTTTTTTTTCCATAAAAAAACCTTCCTTTCGGGCACACCGAAAAGAAGGCGCCAAAATTTACCCTTTGAGCCTCTCCGTGTGCCGCATATTCAGTTGTAACCCATTACACGATCGACTGGGCGACGCGTCCACACGACCACTCCCTTAGATAAATTTCAGAAATTTTTCATTTCCACAGTGTATTATAACCCCGGTAAAGGCGTTTTGCAACCGTTTTTCGCCAAAAAATCCCCCTGCCTCCCATTTTCTATCGTTTAGACAATATTTCGCCCTTTTAAGGGGAATTTGTTTCAAATTTTGATGACTTTCCGTAAAATGCTTGTAAGCCGGTAAAAAATCCGGTACAATGAAGACAAAGAATCAACGCGAAAGGATGGATAAAAAATGCCACTGCCGAAAAACTTTTACTGGGGCGGGTCCGTCTCCTCTTTCCAGACGGAAGGCGCCTGGAATGAAGGTGGGAAAGGGCTGTCCAGCTACGACGTCCGCCCGACTGATCCCCGTTTCTCCGACTGGAAGGTCGGGATTGACTTTTACCACCGCTACAAGGAGGATATTGCCCTGCTGCGGGAAATGGGATGCAGCTTCTACCGCTTTTCGATTGCCTGGGCGCGGGTGCTGCCGGACGGCGACGGAGAGCCAAATGAAGAGGGACTGCAATTCTACGACAACGTGATCGACGAACTGATCCGCAGCGGCATCACGCCGATGATCTGCCTCTACCATTTCGACACCCCCTACCGGCTGGAGCGGGATTATAACGGGTTTGCCAGCCGGTATACCGTCGACTGCTTTGAACGGTACGCCCGGCTGGTCATGACCCGCTACGGCGGCCGGGTCAAGCACTGGATGACCTTCAACGAGCAGAACCTCCACGGGATGAGCCTGCTGGTCTCCAACGCGACCACCCTCCCCAAAGGGGAAGACCCGAACCGGTTCCTCTACCAGGTCAACCACAACGTCTTCATCGCCCACTGCAAGGCGGTGAAGGTGCTGCGGGAGGTGGCGCCGGACGCCCGGATCTGCGGGATGATTGCCGCGACCCCCAACTACCCGGCCAGCAGCGCACCGGAGGATATCAATTTCGCCGCCCGCTGCAACGACTATCTGAACCATTTCCATGCCGACGTCTTCTGCAATGGCGAATACCCCGCCTATATGGTGCGGTACCTGACCGAAATGGGCTGGATGCCGGAATTTGCCGACGGCGACCGGGAACTGATGAAGGAAAACACCGTCGACTATCTCGCCTTCAGCTACTACCGGAGCAATACTGTGAAGGCGGGCGATTTCAGCGAGCCGCTCCCCCCTGCCGCCGTAGCTGGGAAAAACACCGTCGATAACCCCCATATCGAGAAAAACGAATGGGGCTGGGGCATCGACCCCGTCGGCCTGCGGACGCTGATGCACGACCTCTACTACCGCCACCGGAAACCGCTCTTTATCCTGGAAAACGGGATCGGGCTGCGGGAAACGCTGCCGGAAGACGGCAGCCCCATCCAGGATGACGCCCGGATTGCCTATCACAAGGCCCATATCCAGGAGATGAAAAAAGCCATTCTGGAGGACGGGGTCGAATGCCTCGGGTACGTCACCTGGGGGCCGATTGACATCCTGTCCAGCCACTGTGAGATGGAAAAGCGGTATGGATTTGTCTATGTCAACCGCGGCGAAAAGGACCTGCGGGACCTGCGGCGGGTGCCGAAAAAGAGCTTTTACTGGGTGCAGAAGGCTTTCCGTTCAAACGGCGAGGATTTGGACGGATAAGTATTCGCGGAATATAACAGCAAAAAATGCCTGGCTCCTGTGAACCGGGCATTTCAGCTTGTCGAAAAACAAATTTGGCAGAAACGTAAAAATCAGCGCTGGCGTTAATGTGACACAGAAATGGGCGACCATTAGAAGTTTAGGATCAAACCCTTTTTAAAGGGTTTGCGGGAATGGAAGGGGCAGAGCCCCTTCCCAGGC
>DVHA01000026.1 GCA_018712425.1 Candidatus Faecivivens stercoravium
GGCGAGCTGTGGGTCCGGGTCCCCGAGACCATCCGGATTGAGATCGACGGGGAACTCCCCCGGGGCGTCTCAGCCAAGGACATCATCCTCACCATTCTCGGCGACCTCCGGGCGGACGGCGCGACCTACAAGGCCCTCGAGTTCGGCGGGTCGACCGTCGAGGCGCTTTCGGTCGCTTCCCGGCTCACGATGTCCAACATGTCGGTCGAATGCGGGGCCAAATGCGCCCTTGTCGCCCCCGACGAGAAGACTGCCGCCTTCTCGAAGGTCCCGATGGCCGAAATCGCCTGGCTGAACCCCGACCCCGACGCCAGCTACGAGCGGGTTATCCATTACAACGCCGCCGATTTAAAGCCGGTCTGCGCCTGCCCCTCCCAGGTGGACAACATCCACCCGGTTGCGGAGCTCCTCGGCACCAAGCTGGACGAAGTCTTTATCGGTTCCTGCACCAACGGCCGCCTCGAAGACCTGGCGGCGGCGGCGGCACAGCTGGAAGGGAAGAAGGTGGCTCCCGGCCTCCGGCTGATCGTCACCCCCGCCTCCCGCAGCATCTACATTGAAGCGGTCAAGGCGGGCTATATCGAAACCCTCGTGAAAGCCGGCGCGATTGTCACCCAGCCGGGCTGCGGCCTCTGCTGCGGGCGGGCCGGCGGCATCCTCGCCGACAGCGAGACGGTCCTCGCCACCAACAACCGGAATTTCCTCGGCCGGATGGGCCCGTCGTCGGTCAAAATCTACCTCGCCTCCCCGGCGGTCGCCGCCGCCTCGGCAGCGGCGGGGGAGATTCGGCTGCCGGAATAATGCTTTTTAGCATGGGGTTGTTCACGGGACGTTATGGTTCGCTTTAACAATAACGTCTCGCTAGGCGCTGCCACAGTCCGATAAGCACTCACCTGACCAGCTTCCCTCTCCGAGGGAGGTGGCGCAGCAGCGCCGGAAGGAGTAGCGTTTCAGGCGAAGCCGGGAACGCCTAAAGAAGCTATTGGACATCGCTTCATTTCATTTGCGATGCTACTCCCTCAAGGAAGGAGCCTGTTTAGAGGGTGCTTACCTGTTAAGTTGTTAATATAAACATAAGAAAAGCTTTCCGAAAAGGCGGATAATTTCCCGTCCCTCGGAAAGCTTTTTTCATTACTCCGCCAGCGCCGCCCGGATAATCCCATAGAGCGCCGGTTTAATCTTCTCGATCGGTTCCGGCTCCCCCCGCAGGATGGCCGCCGCCGCCACCGACCCGCCCATCGTCAAAAGGCAGTAGAGAATCCGGAAAACTTCTTCTTCGCTTTTCCCGGCCAGCTCCTGTCCCTCGCTCTGCCGGAGATCCCGCATCAGCGACCGCCAGAGCGGGTCCTCCCGGCTGAGCTTCGGCATCCGGCCGCCCCGCCGCAGAATTTCCAGCACGCCGCGGTTTTGCTGCAAGTAATCCAGCGCCGCGTCCGCCAGCCGGATGAGGTTCTCGGTGAAACTGTCGGTCCGCCCGGCGCCCATCTTCATATACCCCTCTTCCAGAATCTGCCGGAGGACGGCGGCTGAAACCGCCCCCAGGATGTCCTCCTTGTCCCGGAAGTAGAGGTAGAAGGTGCCCTTCGCGACCGAAGCTTTCGCGGTGATGTCCCCGACCGAGGTGAGCGGCACCCCTTTTTTCAGGAACAGCTCATAGGCCGCCTGCAAAAGCGCCGTCTTTTTCTTCTGTTTTTTCAGTTCCAGCTGCATTTTATCCGAGCTTGCCCAGCAGCTTTAAGTGGTGGTAAAGCGCCCCCACCATGTTCGCCTCGTTGTGGAATTTGCAGGCCCGCACCACCGGATGGGGGTAGAAAGCCGAGTAGGGGGCAGTGGGGTTTTTGTCGATATGTTCCTGCACCGCCGCCTTCAGAGAATCAATCAGAAGCGGTTCTCGGGAAATCCCCCCGCCAATTGCCACCGCATCGAGGTCTAATAGGGTGGTCATGTTGTAGACCTGCCCCGCCAGCCGCCGGATGACTGTCTGGAAGACGGCATTCGCCGCAGGATTGCCCGCTTTAATCAGCTCAAACGCCTTAAACCCGTCGACTTCGCCGACCGGCAGCCCGCAGGCGTAGGCGACCCCGGCGCAGAGCCCCATCGCCCCGCAGCTGCTGAAATAGCTGCCGCCGTCTAAGGGCTTGTCGAGGTCGTTGAGCATAAAGCTCAGTTCCCCGGCCGAGAACCGCCGGCCCCGGACCAGCTCGCCGTTTACGATCACCCCGCCGCCTACGCCGGTCCCGAGGACGATGACCGCCCCGTTCTGGACGTCCTGGAGGGCACCTTTCCAGTATTCCGCCAGCGCCGCGCATTTGCCGTCGTTTTCCAGCGTGCAGGGGATGCCGAAGTGTTCGGTCATAACCGGCCCCAGCGGCTGCCCGGCGGCAAACATAAATGCCCCGCCCGAGACGCAGTACCCCTTTTCGGCGTCGTTGACGCCGGGGAAGCTCATCGCGATGCCGTCGACCTGCCCTTTATAGGGGGCGTAGATGCCGTCCAGTAGCTCCAGGTACTTTTCCACCGAGTCCAGTTCCCCCAGCGGCGGCTCCGAACCGTCCATCTTCATCGACGTAACGTCCAGCGAGTGGGTCGGGACCTTCGGGAGCATTTCGAGGATATTGCCCTCGCCGTCCATGATGGCGGGCTTGACGAAGGTGCCGCCGTTGTCGATGACCAGATAGTTTGCCATGTTATCCACATCCTTTGTTTTCAGCCGCCGGGCGGGATTTTCTCCGAAAAATCAACACCTGGGCGGCTGTTTTTGTTGATTCTATTGTATCATCTTTTGCCCAGACGCGCAACCCTCATTCCCCGAACCCTTCCCGCAGGGAAGCGATTGCCTTTTTCTCGATCCGGGAGACATAGCTGCGGCTGATGCCGAGCTTGCGGGCGATCTCCTGCTGGGTCAGCGGCGCCCCGCCCGACAGCCCGTACCGCATCCGCACCACCTGCCGCTCCCGGGCCGGCAGCCCCGCCACCAGCGCCGCCAGCTTTTCGGCGTCCAGCCGCCGGTCAATCAGCGCGGGGAGGTCCTGGTCGTCGGCGATCAGGTCCCCGACGGTCAGCGGGTTGCCGTCCCGGTCGGACTCGATCGGGTCGGAGAGGGAGACGTCCCGGGCGGATTTCTTTCCCGCCCGCAGGACCATCAGGATCTCGTTCTGAACGCACTTGGCGGCGTAGCTGGAAAACCGGATTTTCTTTTCGGGGGAGAAGGTGTCCGCCGCCTTGATGAGCCCGATACAGCCGATCGAAAAGAGGTCGTCGCCCAGCCCCATCCGGGCGTATTTCCCGACGATGTGGCTGACCAGCCGCAGGTTGTGCTCGATGAGGGCGCTGCGGGCCTTCTGCCGCCGTGCTGCGTCCCCGCTTTCCATCTCCCGGAACAGTTTTTCCTCCTCCTCCCGGGAGAGGGTCGCCGGGAAAACCATCCCGCCGCCCCGCCCGGCATGGAGAGCCGGGAGAGGGAACCGTAAAATCATCATCAGCAGCCACCACATGGTCTCTCACCTTCCCTTCCCGTCAATTTATGCGTTAGGGCCGGCCGTTATGCGCCGCCTGCCTTGCAGCCCGCTAATATCCGCCGGAGCAGGAAAGGCCCGCTGCGCACGCGATATGCCGGCAGAAGAATACCGGTTCCGGCGTGGGCGGCGGGCCGTCTGGCGGAAGTGTGGGCTTGCCCCCGTTTTAGTCCCATGCTTAATTTTTGCCTGTTTTCCCTTAGATTTTGCCGGGAAGCTTGCGGGGGAGGGGGGATTATGGTACACTAAAGATAACAGAATAGAACAATCTGCCGAAAAAGGCCCGCTGAAAAAGGAAAGAGGCTTTCCGATTTCCAGCAGGCGTCAGTCCTGATTGCTATTTTTATCCTGAACAATAAAAACTTTCCAAACGTCCAGTCAACGTCCCGAAGACCGTTCGCTTGACGAACGGTCTCACGCGTTTGGAGCGGGAGACACGGCCGCGTCGAACAGCGGGTCCAGGGCCCGCGAGGGTCCTGGT